>NZ_JAGWCX010000009.1:0-78086 GCF_020657775.1 Clostridioides sp. ZZV14-6345
ATTGCTCACAATAAAGAAGTTTATGAGAGTAAAGGTGAATTTATAAGCGGTATGGATTTTTCTAAATGGTTAAATAATGAATATATTCCTAATAATCAAGATATGAAATGGATTAAAGATGTATCTTCTAAAGCTACAAAACAAGCTATTATGAATGGAGATAAAGCCTTCAAAGATTTCTTTAAAAAAACTAAAGGTTTTCCTAAGTTCAAGAAAAAGAAAAATCAAGATGTTAAAGCGTATTTTCCAAAGAATAACAGAACTGATTGGACTATTGAAAGGCATAGGGTCAAAATACCTACTCTTGGTTGGGTAAGACTAAAAGAATTTGGATATATACCAACAAATTCAATAGTTAAAAGTGGTACAGTAAGTCAAAAATCTAATAGATACTATGTATCTATATTAGTTGAGGAAGATGATATTCAAGTATCTAAATGTACTAATGAAGGAATAGGTATTGACTTAGGAATTAAAGATTTTGCAATATGTTCAAATGGAAGTAAATTTAAAAATATAAACAAAACTTCAACTGTCAAAAAAGTTGAAAAGAAATTAAAAAGAGAACAAAGAAAACTTTCAAGAAAATATGAGAGTTTAAAAGTAAGAAATAAAAATATAAAAGAAGGAGTAGCTACTCGTCAAAATATCCAAAAACAGATAGTCAAAGTACAAAAAATTCATCAAAGATTAGCTAATATAAGTACTGATTATATTAATAAAACAGTATCCCAGGTAATAGAGCAAAAACCAAGCTATATAACCATTGAAGATTTAAATGTTACTGGAATGATGAAGAATAAGCATTTATCAAAGGCTGTATCAAGTCAAAAGTTCTTTGAATTTAGAACTAAACTAACTACTAAATGCAAACAAAATAATATAGAACTTAGAGTAGTTGATAGATGGTATCCATCATCAAAGACTTGTAGCCAATGTGGAGAGGTTAATAAAGGTTTAAAACTTAAAGATAGAGTGTACAAATGTGAATGTGGATTATCTATTGATAGAGATTTAAATGCAAGTATTAATCTTAAAAATGCTAAAAAATATAAGATAGCTTAAAAGCACTTATATATGTACGGAGGGCTAACTTCGGAATTTAAGCCTTTGGAGAACTATACCAAATCGTAGTAGCTTATGCAAGGCGAGGTTCAATGAAAAAGGAAAAATCTCGATATGGATATATTTGACCATATTTTGAGTAGCAGGTTATATATGAAGTTTCATGAATTTTGAAATAAAAACAAACCACATATTATGTTGATTCATGGAGGAGGGAATGCATGGTGGAACTATTTACGACAAGCAGAAGTTTTGTCTAACAACTATTATGTGATACTTCCTACATTGGATGGTCATGGAGAAGAATATGAGACAACATACATTTCTACAGAGGATACAGCGAATAAGTTGATATCATATATAGATGAAAATTGTAGTGGGCATCTTTTTGCTCTATGTGGAGTATCACTAGGTGGTCAAATCGTCATGGAACTTTTATCTCGAAAGCCTGATATTGCTAAAAAAGCAATTATCGATGGTAGTATCTGCTACCCAAGACCTACTATGGCAAGGTTTTGTATTGCTGGTATCCGATTTTTTGGAGGGCTTTTATTTAGTAAGAAGGCTTGTCGCTTTCAAATTGCTATGATGCCAAAATTGTTACCTGAAAACATGCAGTATCCAGATGAAATAAAAGCATATTATATGACGGATATGCCACATGTAAGAAAAGAAACATTATATAATATGTATCGTACTTACATGATGAACTATACACTTAAAGATAATGTGAAAAAAACCACAGCACAAGTAATGTACTGGTATGGAGAAAAAGAAATGAAATGTGTTAAAAAATCTGCAAAAATGTTTCAGTCTTATGTATCCTCTTGTGAGATTTATGAAGCTAAGGGTTACAATCATGGATATTTATCTCTTTATCTTCCAGATGAATGGCTGGCAATTGCTGAACCATTTTTTCAGCAGGAATAAAGGAGTGAGATGCTTATAAGGTAATTGTTGCTTCTTTTTAGAAATGCAGTAAATAAAGGAGGTATGATATGAAAAAAAGTATATTAATTTTAGCTATTTCTGGAATTATAGTATCAACTACAAGTATACCAGTGATGGCGCAAGGGAATGAAGTATCTGATTTAAAATATCATGTAAAGCAGGCAGATACTAGAACAGTAACACAAACTAAAGGTGATAATAAGAAACCAAATTATGACCCTAAGTATCCTTTAAAAGGAATGTTAGAGCAGCTTGGTCTTAATACAACAGGAAAATTTGGATGGGACATTAATTATGGTGGAAATGAAAATGGAAATGAACTTAGAGCAGATGGTAAATATTATTATATAAATAAAGGATATGCAGGATTAGGTGCATACGCTGCTGCATTTGCAGGTGAACCATACAAGAGTGTAATATTTAAAAATCTTGACCCTATAAAAAGTATAGCAGGCAAAGAGTTGCTTACTTATGAGCAGACTAAAAATGAACTTGCAGTAATTAGAAATTTCCTAAATAGTTTCGATTGGAGAAATGCATCTGATATGGAAAAAGCGAATAGAGCTGCAAAACTAGTAATAGAGTCAAAATATGTGAGTGGTATAGCACATGATACAAATGTATATGGAAATCTTGTTGAAAAACGTGGTTCATGTGGAAGTTTTGCTAGTAGCTTTCATGTGTTGACAAGGCTAATGGGAATGAATTCGATATATCAGGAAGATGGAGCCTTAAACCATGCTTGGAACTATGTGCAAATTGATGGTAAGTGGTATGAATTTGATGGTTCTGAAGTTGCATTATATAGAACTTCAGCAGAGTTTAATTCTTCTAGACTAGAAAATGCAACAAAAACTATGCCTAAGTATTATGATGCTAAGGCATTATCTGTACTAGGTTTTAACCAATAAAACAAGAAAAGGCTCCTTAGGGAGCCTTTTTTATGATTAAATATTTTTAAACTCTTCAAAAAGTTGAATAAACACTTTCAAGAATATGTTTATCATTTAATTATTTTAGAGGAAATATCTAATGAACAAAAACTTAATATGAAAGTGATGGATAGATTAAAAGGTAGCGCCTATATAAATAGTTGCTACTTTTTTATGCTTGTAAATAAATGATAGATAAGAAAGTTTACTGACAAATTACTGACCAAACTCAATTTTCTTACATTGAAAGCCTTAATTTTACTTGTTTTAAATAAATTTATAGTTTTTTGTTATAAAATACTAAATTTTGTTAACAATTATAATTAGCATTTAATTTATACTGGAGGTTTATATGATTAATGTAAGAACAGACTTAGCTTTAGAAGCTAGTGAAATGTGTGAAAAGTCTCAAGAAGGAAGTAGTATTCCTGGGGTAGAAATAGAAATTAAAGAATTAGAAAATTGTATTGTAACTAAAGTGGAAGTAATAGACGAACAAGGTGCAGAAATAATGAATAAAGATATAGGGAAATATATAACTCTGGAAAGCAATCTTATGAAGTTTGATGATGATGAATCAAGAGAAGAAATGATAAGTTATTTAAAAGATGAATTGGTAGATATATTTGGACAAGACGAAAATAAAAAAACACTAGTAATCGGTCTTGGAAATAGAAATATTACTTCTGATGCATTAGGACCAAAAAGTGTATCCAAAACACTTGTGACTAGACATCTTTTTAAAAACTATAATAAAGATTATGATGATGATTTTACTGAGGTATCAGCTTTAAGCCCAGGAGTTATGGGAGTTACTGGAATAGAAACTAGCGAAATTGTAAAGTCATTAGTTGAAAAAGTAAAACCAGATAGAGTAGTAGCAATAGACGCATTGGCTTCGAGAAAAATGGAAAGAGTAAACTCTACTATACAGATATCAACAGCAGGAATATCACCTGGTGGAGGTGTTGGCAATACAAGAAAATCTCTAACTAAAGAAACTTTAGGAGTAGATGTTATTGCAATAGGAGTACCAACAGTGGTTGATGCAGCAACTCTTACAATAGATGTTTTAGATATGGCAATAGACAATTTAATAGCTCAATCAGAAGAAACAGAAAGTTTTTATGAAATGTTGAAAAAACTTAAAGAAGAAGAAAAATATCATCTAATAAAAGATTCATTAGATCCATATGACAAGAATTTAATAGTAACACCAAAGGATATAGATGATACAATCGAAAATCTATCTATAATAATAAGCGAAGGTCTAAATAGGTCTTTACATCCAGGTAGATTGGTATAAAATAAGGAGGAACAATTATGTTTAAAAAATGCATTAAAGTAGTAACCTTGACTTTTATATTAGCATGCATTTTACCAGGAAAGTCATTGGCTTTGAATCAAGATGATTTTTTAAAATTTTTAGTGAATTCATCTTATCCGGAAGCTAAAGTTGAAGGAAATGATACAGAAGATAAAAAGAATAATAAAAATAAAGAAACAAGCAAAGAAAATAAGGAAGAAAGTAAAGAAGAAAACAATAAATCTAAAGATGCAAGTAAAGTTGATAATAAAAAAGAGAGTGAAAAAGAATATATAAAACTTTATGTTGGTAAAGAAAATGTTCCAGATATTGAGTCAAAAAATTCAGACACAACTGAAACTAACACTACATCTAGCTCAGATTATAAGGATGATTTAAGGGTAACTAAAGAAAATCCAAGAATTTTGATATATCATACTCATGGATGTGAAACTTATTCAAATTCACCTGCTGGAAACTACCATTCAAGAGATAAGAAAAACTCAGTAATGGAAGTAGGAAGTACATTAACTAGTGCTTTAGATAGCAAGGGATGGGGTGTAGTTCATACAACTAAATATCATGACTATCCATCTTATAATAACTCTTATGCAAGTAGCTTAAAAACAATAAAAAGTATATTACCTAAATATAACTCAGTGGACATAGCAATAGACTTACATAGAGATGCTAGGGATTTAACTAATCCAGCCACTAAGGAAAAAGACCATTTAAAATATACAACTATGATAAATGGAGAAAGAGTATCAAAGTTTTTCTTTGTTGTAGGAGGTAAAAATACAAATAGAGCACAAATTAGAGCTTTAGCAGAGGATATAACTGCTTTTGCTGAAAAGAAATATCCTGGCTTAGTCTCTCCAATAGTAGAAAAAGACTATGCTAGATTCAATCAGTTTGCAGTTAAGAATCATATGTTAGTTGAAATAGGAAATAACGCAACAAGTTTAGAAGAATCTAAGGCTACTACAAAGTATCTAGCTGAGATATTGGATGAATATTTTAAACAAAAAAATTAGAGCTTAGGGTATAATTAGGAGCATGTTAAATGAGCCGATTAGAAAAAACTATAGAAAGTAAAAGTAAACTAAGAAAATACAAATATATCATGAGAGTTTTATTTTTGGTTATTATGATTATAGGTACATCAGTTTGTGTATTTATAGTAGACAGTAATGCAAAAAGTATGTTAGGAATGAAACAATATGATTTTCCAAGTATTAACTTTGATATGACAAAGTTTGACCTTAATATAACGAACTTTGATATACATGAAATAATCAAAAAATTTAATAAGTAGTAATAAGTGAATAAGGTTTATTGATTAAAATAAGCCTTATTTTAGTTATATATTTTTAATATATAAAATAAAAATGCAATAACTGTATTTTATAGGATTTACTTTAAGTTTATGATATTATATAATATTTAGTGTTAGACTTGATAATCCACATATAATGTGGATAATTTTGTTTAGTGCCAATTAGTTTATATTCAAAAATTTTAAATTTGATATATAAAGAGTTTTTAGATAATGTAAAATAATAACTATAAGAATAATTAAGAGGAGGGAATTTTAAGGTGGACAATAAACAAAGTAGAACTAGAAATTTTAGTATAATTGCACATATAGACCATGGAAAGTCTACCTTAGCTGATAGATTAATACAACAAACTGGGCTTGTTAGTGAAAGAGACATGAAAAGTCAATTACTTGACAATATGGACCTTGAAAGGGAAAGAGGAATCACTATAAAGCTTCAAAACATAAGATTAATGTATAAAGCGAAGGATGGAAATGAATATTATTTAAATCTTATAGATACACCTGGACATGTAGACTTTAATTATGAGGTATCAAGAAGTTTAGCTGCATGTGAGGGAGCATTATTGGTAGTTGACGCAGCTCAAGGTGTTGAGGCACAAACTTTAGCTAATGTCTATCTTGCCATAGACCAAGATTTAGAAATATTACCAATAATAAATAAAATAGATTTACCAAGTGCAAGACCAGAGGAAGTAAAACATGAAATAGAAGATTTAATTGGGCTTGACTCAAGTGAAGCACCTCTTATTTCAGCTAAGACTGGTTTAAATATAGAAGATGTCTTAGAAGATATTGTAAAAAATGTTCCTCCACCTAAAGGAGATAATGAAGCTCCATTAAAGGCATTAATATTCGATTCTTACTATGATGCTTATAAAGGTGTTGTAGCCTATGTTAGAGTATTTGAAGGAACTGTTAAAAAGGGTATGACAATAAAAATGATGAATACCAATAAAAAATTTGAAGTAACTGAAGTTGGTGTCATGGCTCCAGGTCAAACTGAACTTAGTGAATTATCAGCAGGTGATGTTGGTTATATTGCAGCTAGCATAAAAGATATAAGAAGTTGTCGTGTTGGTGATACAATAACAGATTCAAATAATCCTACAGAAGAACCTTTACCAGGATACAAAAAAGCTACTCCAATGGTATATTGTGGTATATATCCAGGAGAAGGAGAAAAGTATGAAAATGTTAGAGATGCTCTTGAAAAGCTTCAAGTAAATGATGCTGCACTTGAATATGAAGCTGAGACTTCAGCAGCACTAGGATTTGGTTTTAGATGTGGTTTCTTAGGTCTTTTACATATGGAGATAATGCAAGAAAGACTTGAGAGAGAATTTAATCTTGATATAATTACTACAGCACCATCTGTTATATATAGAGTTACAAAAATGGATGGAGAGGTTGTAATGATACAAAATCCTGCAAACTTACCAGAACCATCTGAAATAAAGATGATAGAAGAGCCTATAGTAAAAGGAGATATAATAGTTCCTAAAGACTATGTAGGTGTTGTTATGGAACTTTGCCAGGAAAGACGTGGAAACATGTTAAATATGGAATATATAGATGAGAGAAGAGTAATGCTTCACTATGACCTTTCTCTTAATGAAGTTGTTTACGATTTCTTTGATGCCTTGAAATCAAGAACTAGAGGTTATGGTTCTCTTGATTATGAGGTTAAAGGTTATGTAGCATCTACGCTTGTAAAACTTGATATATTAATTAATAAAGAGCAAGTTGATGCACTTAGCTTTATTGTTCATGAAACTCGTGCTTTCCCTAGAGGAAAGGCAATGTGTGAAAAACTAAAAGGGGAAATTCCAAGACATCAATTTGCTATACCTATACAAGCTGCTGTTGGAAATAAGGTCATTGCAAGAGAAACAATAAGTGCCCTAAGAAAAGATGTACTTGCTAAATGTTATGGTGGAGACATATCTCGTAAGAAGAAACTTCTTGAAAAACAAAAAGAAGGTAAGAAGCGTATGAGACAAATTGGTTCTGTTGAAGTTCCACAAAAAGCATTTATGTCTGTACTTAAATTAGATGAATAAATTCTTATAAATTTAGATAAAGATATTTAAAAGCTAGAGTGATTTTAGAATTGTTTCTAAATTAATCTAGCTTTTTTGTGGTATATTTTAAGTAAACTCATAGAAAATATAAGTAAGAATATATTAAAGAAGAATAAAAAGGTGATATTTATGATTAATATAGAAATTCCTAAAAAAGTAGACTATATAATTAAAGAATTAGAAAAGAATGGTTATGAAGCCTATATAGTTGGAGGATGTGTCAGAGATTGTTTATTAGATAGAATTCCAAACGATTGGGATATAACAACTAGTGCTAGACCTGAAATGGTAGTAGAGTTATTTGAAAAGACAATTCCAACTGGTATACAACATGGAACTGTAACTGTTATGATTGAACATGAACCATTTGAAGTAACAACTTATAGAATAGATGGCAACTACAGTGATGGTAGACATCCAGATTCAATAGAATTTACAAATAACATAGTTAAGGACTTATCAAGAAGAGATTTTACTATTAATTCAATTGCATACAATTCAAAGACAGGATTGGTCGACCCATTTAATGGTTATGAGGATATACAAAATAAATATATACGCTGTGTTGGAAATCCAGTAGATAGATTTGAAGAAGATGCACTTAGAATGCTTAGAGCAGTTAGATTTTCTGCACAACTCAATTTTAAAATAGCTGAAGGTACTAAGCAAAGTATCCACAAAAAGGCAACTTTGATAAAAAATGTTTCTATGGAAAGAATCCAGACTGAATTTAATAAAATGCTAGTGTCTGATTCATCTAAATTAAATTTATTAAATTCAACAGGTTTGTTGAAATTTATAGTGCCTGAAATCTGTGAATTAGAAGGTGTTACCCAAAATAATCCATATCATATTTATGATGTACAAAAACATACTTTAATAGCTACAGAAGTAATTGAAAACGAATTATATTTAAAACTTGCAATGTTATTTCATGATTTAGGCAAAAAAGTAACTAAAACAACTGACAAAAATGGGATTGACCACTTTTATACTCACAGTAGAGAGTCTGTAAAGATTGCAAAGAAGATTTTGAAGAGACTTAAATATGATAATTATACTATTAATAAAGTTTTGATATTGATACAATATCATGATTATAGAATAGAACCTAAAAGGAAGATAATTAAAAAGTTATTAAATAAACTTGAAGATATCGAACTATTTGAAGATTTAATAAAAGTTAATTGGGCTGATACACTTGCTAAAAATCCAAAATATGCGAAACAAAAGATATTGAATCTTATTGAGTGTGAAAAAGAATTTAAACATATAATAAATCAAAAAGAGTGTTTTAATATTAAAGATTTAGCTATTAACGGAAAAGATTTAATATCTATAGGTGTAAAACCAGGTAAAGACATGGGACATATCTTGAATAAGATACTTGAAATTGTTATAAATAATCCAGAGCTAAATGAAAAAGAAATACTGAAAGAAAAAGCATTAAATATATATACATTTTAGACTCAAATATAAAAATTTTATTCTGATTAATTTGAAGATTAGAAAATACAATGCCCATTTAGATAATGTAAATAATTTTTAGAGAATATTTTAGAAACTAGGATTATGTAATTTTTAAATGTATAGAAAATTAATCTAGAATTAGTAGATTAATATAAAAAAAAACTTTGGGAATACTAAAACCATAAATTTATAAAATTAATATTTTATATACTGTAAAACAGTGAGGAGGAACAGGATGCGTACTCAACTACAAAAGACTATTGGTCTTTCAGCAGCTCTTTCTACTGTTGTAGGTATGGTTATAGGTTCGGGAGTTTTTTTTAAGCCACAAGCAATATACACTACAACTAATGGAGCTCCAGGTCTAGGTATTATAGCATGGTTTTTAGGTGGTTTTATAACAATAACTGCTGGGCTTACGGCCACAGAAATCTCAGCTGCTATACCAAAAACTGGTGGTATGATGATTTATATCGAAGAAATATATGGAGAAAAGTTAGGTTTTTTAACTGGATGGATGCAAACTGTATTATTTTTTCCAGGCACATCAGCAGCGTTAGGAGTAATATTTGCTCAACAAGCATCTGAACTTTTAGGTATGAGTCCAAGTAATTTGGCTAATGTACTTCCTATAGCAATTGGTGTTATACTATTTCTGGCATTACTCAACATAATTGGTTCATCATTAGGTGGAAAAGTTCAGACAGTAGCTACTATTGGAAAGATGATACCTTTAATTTTAATAATAATCTTTGGGTTTATTAAAGGTCAAAGTAGTGAAGTATTAAATCCATTTGTAGGAGAGGGTGTTAATGTATCAAATGCACTTGGACAAGTACTAATAGCTACTTTGTTTGCATATGATGGTTGGATAAATGTTGGAGCTATATCAGGAGAAATGAAATCTCCAGAGAAAGACTTGCCAAGAGCAATAGTTGGTGGTTTATCGTTAGTTATGGCAGTTTATATTATAATAAATATAGCATATCTTTGGGTCGTACCAGCAAGTGAACTAGCAACAGTTACTTCACCAGCTACATTGGTTGCAACAAGATTATTTGGAAATTTAGGTGGAAAAGTAATAACTGTGGGTATATTAATATCAGTATTTGGTACATTAAATGGATATTTATTGACAGGTTCAAGAATACCATATACATTAGCTGAAATGGGAACTTTGCCAGCGTCTAAGACTCTTTTAAAAGTAAACTCTGGAGGTTCTCCTGTAAATTCAATATTACTAATAACTGTATTAGCCTGTGTATATGCATTATCTGGACAATTTAATCTTTTAACAGATTTAACTATATTTTCAATATGGGTATTTTATGTATTGACTTTTATAGGAGTTATGAGACTTAGAAGAGAAAAACCAGATTTATACAGACCGTATAAAGTTCCTTTATACCCAGTAATACCAATTATAGCTATATTAGGTGGACTGTTCGTAATAATAAATCAAATATTGACTTCAACAATAATATCTTTAGGTGGAATATTTATAACACTATTAGGTTTACCAGTTTATTATTATATGAAAAAAAGATAACTACCTAATTTAAGTTAGATGAATTTGGATAAAAGTAAAAATTAACTTTTATCCAAATTTTTTATAATATTACATAATATGAGTGTTATATATGTTACTTGATATGCTATCTTGTTTGATTTATAATTTAGTAATTGATGATTTAAGACAATTTAAGAAATGAGGAATAAAAAATGCTAGGACTTTATATACATATTCCATTTTGTGTGAAAAAATGTAAGTATTGTGACTTTAATTCTTATAAAATGGATATAGATTCAAAAAAAAGATATATAGAAGATTTAAAAATAGAAATGGAATTATACAGTAATAAATTATATAAAGATAATGAATATAAAAATAAAGAATGTTATAGTCTAAATAAAAATGACAAAATAACTAGTATATTTGTAGGTGGAGGTACACCTAGTATATTAACATCTAATGAAATAAGAGAAGTATTTACAAGTATAAAAGAAATGTTTAACATAGATGAGAATGCAGAAATAACTATAGAGTGTAATCCTGGTACATTGACATTAGAAAAATTAAGAACTATGAAAGATATTGGTGTAAATAGGCTTAGTATAGGATTACAAGCTGTTCAAGAAAAGCATTTAAATTTTATAGGAAGAATACATACTTATGAAGAATTTGAGAAAAACTATAAAGATGCGTTAAGTGTAGGTTTTAAAAACATTAATATAGATTTAATGTACAGTCTTCCAAATCAAACTTTGTGTGATTGGAAGGAAACTCTTCAAAAAGTTGTAGACTTAAATCCAACACATATATCGGCTTATTCTCTTATATTAGAAGAAGGTACTGAACTATACAATATGTATGAGAGTAATAAATTTGAACTTATAGATGAAAATGTAGATATAGAAATGTATGAGTATACGATAAACTATCTAAAGTCAAAAGGATATAATCAATATGAAATATCAAACTACTCAAAAGAAGGCTATAATTGTGAGCATAATATTTTATATTGGGAATGTGAACATTATATAGGGTTTGGAGCAGGAGCTTCTGGCTATATCAATAAGAACAGATATAATAATTTAGAATCTTTAGAGGATTATCATTTAATGTTATCAAAAAGAAAAAAACCAATACAAGAAAGTGAAATTCTTTCTGAAAAAGATATGATAGAAGAAAAGATATTTATGGGGCTTCGAATGAATAAAGGTATAAAATTTGAAGATTTCAAAAAAAAATTTGGAATAGATTTTAGAGAAAAGTATAGTAAGCAAATAGAAATGCTATCAACTAGAAAGCTTGTAAATCAGAGCTTTGAAGGTATACAATTAACTCAAAAAGGAAGAGAAATATCTAATAGTATATTTATAGAATTTATGGAATAATTTTTAAGGTGTTGACAAAATAAATTTATAATGGTATATAATATATATAATCTTTTTAGCACTCGAACTTGGTGAGTGCTAACAGCTGGGAGGTATAATAATATGGAATTAAATGAAAGAAAATTAAATATCCTCAAAGCTATAGTTAAAGATTATATAGAAACAGCTGAAGCTATAGGTTCTAGAACAATATCTAAAAGACATGATTTAGGTGTTAGTGCTGCTACCATAAGAAATGAAATGGCTGACCTTGAAGAATTAGGATACTTAATTCAGCCTCATACTTCTGCGGGTAGAGTTCCATCTGAAAAAGGCTATAAGCTATATGTAAACTCTCTTATGAGTAAAAGTGAATTGGATGATAATGATAAGATTCTTATTGAACAATGTATGAATCACAATATAAATCATATAAAAGAATTGATTCATGAAACTTCTAAGCTATTATCTCAACTAACAAACTATACAACTGTAGCAGTCACTAAGAGTTTAATAAATCAAAGTGTTATAAAGCACATACAGTTGGTTGCCATGAATGACAATAATATTTTACTTATAGTTGTAACAGATAAAGGGGACTTAAAAAAAGCTAACCTTACAACTAATGTATATTTAGATCAATCTAAGTTAAATTTGATTTCTGATAATCTTACAAGGAAGCTCTTAGGTAAAAGTATAACAGATTTGGATGATAATCTAATTGCTTTTATTAAATACGAAATAAGTGAGTATTCTGGGCTTATAGATGAGCTTTTAAATGCTTTGAACTCAAATATGAAAGAAGAAGATTTTTCTCTATCATTAAATGGGGCTACTAATATATTTAGTTATCCAGAATTTAATGATGTATTAAAAGCAAAGTCATTTTTAAATATGTTGGAAAAAAAGGAAACGATAGCAGATATAATTAAATCAAAGGGAATACAAAAAGACAATCTAAATATAATAATTGGTAGTGATAATGATTGTGAACTGGCACAGGATTGTAGTATAGTTACAGCAACTTATAATATAGATAGAGACTTGGTTGGGCGAATAAGCTTTATAGGCCCTACAAGAATGGATTATGCTAGAATTTACTCTATAATAAATTATATGAGTTTATTAATTAATAGAAAGTAAAGAAATTTTAAATTGCGAGGTGTAAAGTCTTGGATAAAAAAAATGAACAACAGGAAGTAAGAGAAGAAAATGATACTTCTATTAACCAAGAATCTGAAACTCAAGTAGAGTTAGAAGAGGAAGTTGTTAATGAAGAATGTGAAACGTCAGGTGAAAAAACTGATGAAAAAGAAGTTGATGATGAAAATGTAACAGATATAAATTCTAAGTTAGCAGAAAAGAAATTGCAGGATGAGTTAGATGAATTAAATGATAAATATCAAAGACTTCAAGCCGAATATGCAAACTACAGAAGAAGAACTCAACAAGAGAAAGAAACAATAGGTGTATTTGCAAATGAAAAGATAATAACTGAGTTGATACCAGTTATAGATAGTATGGAAAGAGCCTTAGATGCATGTGAAAATAAGGAAGATACTATGTATAAGGGTATAAGCCTTGTACATAAACAATTAATAGACACTCTAGTAAAATTTGGAGTAGAAGAAATAGAAGCAGAATCTAAGGAATTTGACCCTAATTTACATCTAGCAGTTATGCAAGAAAGTGTAGATGGAGTTGAAGCAAATCAAATAGTAATGGTGCTTCAAAAAGGATATAAGCTAGGAACTAAAGTTGTAAGACCTTCAATGGTTAAAGTTTCTTGCTAAGTATAAATTAAAGGTTAAATTATTTAACTTAATATAAAATATTAAAATAAGTAAAACTTAATTATATAATTACTCGAGGAGGATTTTAGTCATGGGAAAAATAATAGGAATAGATTTAGGAACAACAAATTCATGTGTTGCAGTATTAGAAGGTGGAGAAGCACAAATAATAGCAAATAGTGAAGGTATGAGAACTACTCCATCAGTAGTAGCATTTACAAAAGATGGTGAAAGAATAGTTGGAGAACCTGCAAAAAGACAAGCAGTTACAAATGCAGACAAAACAATAACTTCTATAAAAACTCATATGGGAACTGATTATAAAGTAAATATAGATGGGAAATCATATACTCCACAAGAAATATCAGCAATAATATTACAAAAATTAAAATCAGATGCAGAAAGTTACTTAGGACAAACAGTAACAGAAGCAGTTATAACAGTTCCAGCTTATTTTACAGATGCTCAAAGACAAGCTACTAAAGATGCTGGTAGAATAGCAGGACTTGATGTTAAGAGAATAATAAATGAGCCAACAGCAGCTGCTCTTGCTTATGGTATGGATAAATTAGACCAAGAAAAGAAAATATTAGTATTTGACTTAGGTGGAGGAACTTTTGACGTATCTATACTTGAAATAGGAGATGGAACTTTTGAAGTTTTAGCTACAGCAGGTAACAATAGATTAGGTGGAGATGACTTTGACCAAATAGTAATAGATTATTTAGCAGAGGAATTTAAAAAAGCTGAAGGTGTAGATTTAAGAAATGATAAAATGGCTCTTCAAAGATTAAAAGAAGCAGCAGAAAAGGCTAAGAAAGAATTATCATCAACAATGAGTTCAAATATAAACTTACCTTTCATAACTGCTACAGCAGAAGGACCAAAACACTTAAATATAGATTTATCAAGAGCTAAATTTGAAGAATTAACTAGAGGTTTAGTTGAAAAAACTATGGAGCCAACTAAGACAGCTTTACAAGATGCAGGACTTTCTACAGGTGATATAGATGATGTATTATTAGTAGGTGGTTCTACAAGAATACCAGCAGTACAAGAAGCTGTTAAGAAATTTATAGGAAAAGAACCTCACAAAGGTATAAACCCAGATGAGTGTGTTGCAGCAGGTGCTTCTATACAAGCTGGAGTTTTAGCAGGAGATGTTAAAGACTTATTATTACTAGATGTTACTCCATTATCTCTTGGTATAGAAACTATGGGTAATGTAATGACTAAGATAATAGAAAGAAATACTACAATACCAACTAAGAAATCTCAAGTATTCTCAACTGCTGCAGATAATCAAACAGCTGTTGATATACACGTTCTTCAAGGTGAAAGAAGTATGGCTTATGACAATACAACTTTAGGAAGATTCCAATTAACAGATATACCACCAGCACAAAGAGGAATACCTCAAATAGAAGTTACGTTTGATATAGACGCAAATGGTATAGTTAATGTTTCAGCTAAAGATTTAGGTACAGGAAAAGAACAAAAAATAACTATAACATCAAACACTAATCTATCAGAAGCAGAAATAGAGCAAAAGATAAAAGAAGCAGAAATGAATGCAGAAGCTGATAAACAAAAGAAAGAAAAAATAGAAGCATTCAATCAAGCTGAATCTACTATATATCAAACTGAAAAAACTTTAAATGAACTTGGAGATAAAATAAGTTCAAGTGATAAAGAGGATATAGAAAAAGCTATAGCAGACTTAAAAACTGTAAAAGATAATCAAGATGCTACAGCAGAAGAACTTAAGAAAGCTACAGATGAAGTAATGACTAAGTTCCAAAAAGTATCTCAAGAAATGTACCAAAAAGCAGCTCAAGAGCAACAAGCAACACAAGGTGCAGAACAAGCTCAAGACAATGGTCCTAAAGATGACAATGTAGTAGATGCTGACTTTAAAGAAGTAGATGAAGATAAATAAGCTATATAATATGTAACACTAAATGATAATTGGAGCATATATGATTTGTGAAAATCATATATATGTTAAAGATATATGGACAATACACATCATAAAGAATATAATATATCATAGATTATATAACTTAAAGTAGAATATAAGAATTAATGATAGCTTGTAGTTTATTATTCTACAAGCTATCGTTTTGTAAAATGAAGGTGGTGTCAATTTTTGAGTACAAAAAGGGATTATTATGAAGTCTTAGGTATCAGTAAAGGTGCAGAAGCTCAAGAGATAAAAAAAGCTTACAGAAAATTAGCAATGAAGTACCATCCAGATAGAAATCCTGGAGATGAAGAAGCAGAAGAAAAGTTTAAAGAGATAAATGAAGCTTATGAAGTTCTATCTGATGATACTAAGAGAAAAACTTATGACCAGTTTGGACATGATGGGCTGAATGGTCAAGGAGGTTTTGGTGGTCAAGGAGGATTTGGCGGTCAAGGCTTTGGTGGTTTTGAAGATATGTTCGGAGATATATTTGGTGACATGTTTGGAGGAAGCTTCGGAGGTGGAAGAGCAAGAAGAAGAGGCCCTCAACGTGGTGCAGATATAAGACAAAGTGTTACTATATCTTTTGAAGAAGCTGCATTTGGTAAAAAGATGTCTATAAAAGTAAATAGAAGCGAAGAGTGTGAAGAATGTAATGGAACTGGGGCAAAACCAGGGACATCAAAGAAAACTTGTTCAACTTGTAATGGAACTGGTCAAGTTAGAACTGTTCAAAGAACTCCATTTGGTAATATAGCAAGTTCAAGACCATGTAGTGATTGTAATGGAACTGGAGAAGTGATTGAATCTCCATGTAGTAAATGTCATGGAACTGGAAATACAAGAAAAGTTAAGACTATAGAAGTGGATATACCTGCTGGTATAGATGATGGTCAAATGATAAAACTTTCTGCTCAAGGTGAAGTGGGTGAAAAAGGTGCTCCAAGAGGAGATTTATATATTGTAGTTAATGTTAAGTCACATCCACTGTTTACTAGAGATGGAAATGATATTTACTTTGAAATGCCAATTACATTTGTTCAAGCAACTTTAGGTGATGAAATAGAAGTACCTACTTTGGATGGAAAAGTTAAATATAGTGTGCCAGAAGGAACACAAACTGGAACTGTATTTAGACTTAAAGAAAAAGGAATTCCTAGAATCAGAGGAAACTCAAGAGGAGACCAATATGTTAAGGTTGTAGTTGAAATTCCTAAAAAATTAAACGATAAGCAAAAAGAACTATTGAGAGAATTTGCGAAAGAGTGTGGGTCGAACGTCCACGAAAAGAAGAAAACCTTCGGACAAAAGATAGAAGATATGTTTAAGAAAAAGTAGTTAAAGTAGCCAATATATAATCATATTTTTGAAATCTTAGTTATTTATAAGATTGTCAAAGGAGATATTATGATTTTTATATTGGCTATTTTTGTATAAAAAATAAATGTGCATAAAATAAAACTGAATATAAATAATTTTCTGAAAAATACTTATCCTAAAATATATAATATGCTATAATATAATCAAATAAAAGAAAGGGGTGATTCCAGTGGGAACGGATGTGGCACTGCCAAATGACGAAGAAAACTTTATTGTAATATACAAAATAAAATTAGATGCTTTTAGTGCTAGATTAAGTACTGGAAAAACTCATGAGCTGGGATAATTATTGTAATTACCTAGACTCAAATTTTTAGTAGTAAAATAGTAATATTATATAGACAAGGCATCTAATTTTTAAATCTTTTGTATGAATTAAAATTTTTACAAAGGGTATATTTGATTAGAGTTTAGTTAGGATAACCTAATTTAAATTACTTTTAGTATGTACATGTGTAAAGAAATATGTATGTAGTATTAGTTGTTGTTCTGGATGTGTATGTAAAGAAATATGTGTCTGGTTAGGTAGATGTAAAGAAATATGCATATAATGTATATAATTTTTAGTATAAATTACTAAAGTATAAGTTTGTTTTGAACACTTGCCAAATTAAAATAATTAATAAAATAAACATCTTCTCATAGTAAGAATATACTGTGAGAAGATGTTTTTGCTTTGTATATAAACTTTTATGAAAAATTTGCATAGTGTCACATTTTAATATACTATATATATAATAAAATATAGGTAAAAATTAAATTATTCAAAAGAGAAAGGTGAAATGTGATGTATTATATAGGTGTAGACATAGGTGGAACAGGTATACAAGCAGGAGTAGTTGATAATTATGGGAAGATACTTTTTAGGTCAGAATGTAAAACAGTAATTGAAAAAGGTTTTGAAGGAATACTTAATGACATAAAAATAATGATTTATAAGTTGCTTGAAGATAACAAACTTACTATGAGTGACATAAAATCTATTGGATTTGGTGTTCCGGGATTTATAAACAAAGAGGGGTTAGTAACTTGTGTAAATTTAAAGTGGAATAGAAAAGCTTTTGATAAGGAACTAAAAAGAATATTTCCAGATGTTGAAATTCATGGAGAAAATGATGCAACAGTAGCAGCACTTGGAGAAGCAAAGTTTGGAAGTATGAAGGGCGCTAATGTTGGTGTTTTATATACTTTAGGAACTGGTGTAGGTGGAGGAATAATAATTAATCAAAAAGTATTTTCTGGAGCACATGGATTGGGTTCAGAAATAGGTCATCAGATTATAGGAGAAAACTATTTTAATTGTAATTGTGGAAATAATGGTTGTGTAGAAACTTTTTGCTCAGCAACTGCAATTATAAAGTATTCTCAAAAGCTTATACAAGAAGGGAAAAAGAGTAGGATTTTAGATTTAGCAGAAGGTGATTTAGAAAATATAAATGCAAAGATGGTGTTTGATGCATATAGAGAAAATGATTTAGTGGCAATTAAAGTAATAAATAGATTTAAAGAGTATTTAGCTAAAACTTTTGCAAACACGATAAATTCTTTAGACCCAGAAATTATATCTATAGGTGGAGGAATTTCTAAATCTAGTGATATAATACTTGATGGAATAGAAGATTTAGTAAGAAAATTCGTATTGTATAAAAAAGAAGAGATAGCTAAAATTACATGTGCAACTTTGGGTTCAGACGCAGGTATTATAGGAGCAGCTTTTTTATAAGGTAAATGAACTGCTTATTGGAGGCGTGATATATGGGTAAAACAAATGCTAGAAGAACGCTTTTTTTGATAGCTATAGGTTCAGGAACTATGCTAAATCCTCTTAATTCTTCTATGATTTCACTTGCTTTACATAGTATCCAAAATGATTTTCATATTAGTTTTACAACTGTATCTTGGATTGTTTCAGCATTTTATTTAGCTAGTGCTATTGCACAACCAGTTTCAGGTAAGATAGGAGATTTAATAGGTAGAAAAGTCTTATTTTTGAGTGGTTTAATACTTGTAATTTTATCAGCATCTATAGTACCATTTGTTCAATCGTTCTTTATATTGATTTTTATAAGAGTAATTCAGGCAATTGGAACAAGTACATTATATCCATCTGGAGTTGCTCTTATACAAAATAATATAAAAGAAAGACAGTCTTCTGCATTAGCGGTTCTAACCATTTTTGCTTCAACTACAGCAGGATTAGGTCCAACACTTGGAGGATTATTGTTGGATTTAGGAGGATGGCATGCTATATTTCTTGTAAATATACCTATTGTTTTGGTTTCTATATGCTTAGGGTATTTTTTATTCCCAAAGGAATCAAAAGATAAGAAATCTATAAAAGAGACTTTAAAAAATGTTTTGTCAAGATTAGATGTCATTGGTATACTTCTATTTTCAATTGCAATGATTTTTATATTGTTATTTTTGCTATCTATGAAGGAGTCTTTTAATTTAGAACAACTTGTACTAGGTGTAATATTGATGAGTCTTTTTATTTGGCATGAGTTGAGAATAAAATTACCATTTATAGATATTAAGCTTTTTATAAGTAATCCTAAATTGTCAAAAGTTTACTTACAGTTTATTATATTAAATTTCTTTAATTATATTTTGTTTTTTGGTCTTCCTAGTTATTTTCAAGATGCATTACACTATAGTGCAAAATCAACTGGGTTATTTATGCTATTTATGTCTGGTATAGGTATATTTATATCTCCATTAACTGGGAAATGGATAGACAAATCTGGAACTAGATTGCCCCTTATGATGTCATCAATTTTTATGCTTATTAGTGCAGTACTTCTTTCAGTAATTTTTGTTTATATACCAGTAATAGGAAAGGGCATTATTTTATCATTAGCAGGCATTAGTTATGGAGTTGGTAATGTAGCATTACAATCCTCAATGTTTAAAGAAAGTCCTCCTGATAGTATAGGAACAGCTTCTGGTCTGTTTCAAACTAGTCGTTATTTAGGTTCTATTTTAGCAACTGTTTTACTTGGAATGGTATTTGAGGCAAGCATAACGTCAGAACAATTTCAGATATTAGGATATGTAATGGTGATCTTAGGTGCAATAAGTTTTTTATTGAATTTTATATTAAAGAAAGAATTAAGAAATGTAAAATAGTGGATTTATGGGTTTAATAGGTCTGATAGTTAATAGATTTGAAAGTATTATTTGTAAAATATAAATGATTGGATATTTATAAATTTGAAGCTTTGAAGTACGGAATATTTGACAAGTATACAATATTTTGAATTAAAATTAAGCAGAAATTTGAATTAGTCTTTCAAATTTCTGCTTAATTTAATAGTTAAATTTTTTTATATAGAAAATAAGATTTGACACTCAGATAAAAAATCATTGCATTTTCAAAGTTCTTTAAATCAAATCCAAGTATCTCATTAATCTTTTCCAATCTATATACTAGTGTGTTTCTATGTAAAAACATACTAGTAGATGTTTTAGAAATGTTTAAGTCATTATTTATAAACTTTATTCCTGTATATAGAAGTTCTTCATCAATAGATTTAATTTTATTAAAGTCTATTAACTTATTAAGTATACTATCCTCATTAATTAAATCTAAAGTTTTATATCTAATAAGGTCAAATAAATTTAAAAACTTATTTTCAGCATTGTCTTTTACAACATGAGGTAGTAAATCAGAACATAACTGTAATCTAAAATCAAAATCAGATTTATTATCTAATTCACCAAGATAAAAAATATAAGTACTTTGATAAGTTTCAGCTTCAATTATATTTTGTGTAGTTACATTAATATCTAGGTTATATTTAGAATTTACTATAAAAAAACCATTGTGTTGTATTATACTTATATCTTCATATAAATTATAAAAAATATTTTTTAGATATTCAAAGTCTATGTGAGATTGATAAATTAAATAAAAGTTACCTTTTAGATTATCAAGATTATTTTTATCTAGAAAATCAATAACATAAATAATATTATTGAAAGTAACTAAATGGCTATTAGCATTTAAACTTTGATTTTTATATGGATAGATATTTATTTTTTTATTAAGTTGTCTTTCTAAAAAATCTTTTAACTCTTCCATAAAGTCTCCTTAAAAATAAGATTATATTCTTATCTTATAGCTAAAGTAGTTTCTTTGTCAAATATGTGTATTCTACTATTGTCAACTGAAAGTGTTAAGTCATCACCAACATTAATTCTGTTTTTACTATCAAATCTAATTGTTATCGTATTTTCACCTAGTTTTAAGTGAGCATAAGTTTCTGCTCCCATAAGCTCTTTTATTTCAATCTTTGATTTAAAACAAGTATCTGGATTAGATTTAACAAAAGCATCTTCTACATGAATATCTTCTGGTCTAATACCTACAACAACTTCATTATTAATATAATTATCTTTTATTAAATCATAGTGTTTCTCCTTATTCAATTTAAGCTTAATATGTTCATTTTGTACATAAATTTCGTTGTTTTCTTCTATTAATGTTACATTAATAAAGTTCATCTGTGGTGCTCCAATAAACCCTGCAACAAATATATTAGCTGGATAGTCGTATACATCTTGTGGAGTTGCAATCTGTTGAACCACTCCGTCTTTCATTACTACAATTCTATCAGCCATAGTCATAGCTTCGACTTGGTCATGTGTTACATAGATAAATGTAGTTCCAAGCTGTTGATGTAGCTTAGTTATCTCTGTTCTCATGGCAGTTCTAAGTTTTGCATCTAAGTTTGATAGAGGCTCATCCATTAAGAATACCTTAGGATTTCTAACTATTGCACGTCCTAAAGCAACCCTTTGTCTTTGTCCTCCAGATAGTGTTTTAGGTTTTTTATTTAAAAGAGATAATAAATCTAATATTTTAGCAGCTTCTTTAACTTTTTTGTCTATTTCATCTTTTGGTAATTTTTTAAGTTTAAGTGCAAATGCCATGTTTTCATAAACAGATAAATGAGGATATAAAGCATAGTTTTGAAAAACCATAGCTATATCTCTATCTTTTGGTTCTATATCATTGGCAAGTTTATCTCCAATGTATAGTTCTCCAGAAGATATTTCTTCAAGACCAGCAATCATTCTAAGTGTAGTCGATTTACCACAACCAGATGGTCCTACTAAGACGATAAATTCTTTATCTTTAATGTCTATGTTTATGTTTTTTACTGCGTTAAATCCATTTGAGTAAAGTTTTGATATATTTTTTAAAATTACTTCTGACATAATATTCTCCTTGATATTTAAATTTTAATTATATAGTATCAAATTTTTTTATTATATTAAATGTGTAAAATGACTAAACTTTTTTGTTTAATAATGTAGTTATTATTATTCTAATGTATAATATATATTATTATGTAATATGTAAAATATATTAAAAAGTGATATCTGTCATTATTTTAGTGGAAGTTAAGAATTTATATATTTTAATGAATAGTTATGAGCTTAATCTAGTAAAAATTGGAAAATTTATTTTATGTAAGATATTATTAATAAAAATTTATAAAACAAAAAAACATTATATTTATGATATAATAAAAGTTATGGAAAAATAGGAATATTACTATAAAGAAGAGAGGTAAACTTATGAATAATTGGATAGAAGTAACTATAAAAACAACAACAGAAGCAGTTGAGCCTATAACAAATATACTATATGAACAAGGAGCTGGAGGGGCTGTAATAGAAGACCCAAAAGACTTTTTATTTCAAAAGAAAAATGAACTAGATTGGGATTATGTTGAAGAAGAAGTATTTAAAAAGAATGAAGAAGATGATGTCCTTATAAAAACTTACGTTTCTGAAGAAAAAAATGTGATGGAATTTGTCGAAATAATAAAGCAAAAAGTTTTAGGATTAAAAGATTTTGGTATAGATATAGGTGAAGGAAGTGTATCATTAGACCAAGTAAATGAAGCTGATTGGGCAAATGCATGGAAAGCATACTACAAACCAACAAAAGTGGGACAAAGGGTAGTAGTAAAACCTACATGGGAAGATTATGCTATTCAAGATGGGGATTTAATCATAGAGCTTGACCCTGGAATGGCGTTTGGTACAGGAACACATGAGACTACTAGTATGTGCATTAGAGAATTAGAAAAGTATGTGAATAAAGATTCTAAAGTATTTGATATTGGTTGTGGTAGTGGAATTCTTGCAATAGCAGCAGCCAAATTAGGAGCAAAAGAAGTTGTAGCTGTAGATTTAGATGAAGTGGCAGTAAAAGTTGCAAAAGAAAATGTCCTTGAAAATAAAGTTGAAGAAAATGTATCTGTAATGCATGGTAATTTAACAGATGTAATAAAAGATAAAGCTGATGTAATAGTTGCCAATATAATAGCAGATATAATAAAGATACTTGCAAAAGATGTACAAAACTTTATGAAAGAAGATGCTATATTCATATCTTCAGGTATAATTTTGGATAAAGTAGAAGAAGTTAAAGAAAGCTTAATTGAAAATGGATTTGAAATAGTTGAAGTTCAAAAATTAGGTGAATGGTCAGCAATAGTTTCTAAGCTTAAAAAATAAGGGATATGGTGACGTATAATGGATAGATTTTTTGTTGAAAAAAATAATATAAATCTACAAGATAGAACTTGCACTATAGAAGGTGAAGATGTAAAACACATTTCAAAAGTTTTAAGATACAAGCCAGGTGAGAAACTTGAGATATGTGACAAGAGTAATAATGAGTATATTTGTGAGATAATGAATATAGATAAAAGTGTAGTTAATTTAAATATTTTAGAAAAGGTTGATATAAATAGAGAATCAGAACTTAAAATAAGACTATATCAAGGACTTCCAAAAGCTCCAAAAATGGAGATGATACTTCAAAAATTAACTGAAGTGGGTGTAGAAGAGATAATATTAGTTCAAACTAAGAGAAGTGTTGCTAAAGTTGATGACAAAAAAGAAGATAAAAAATTTGAACGTTGGGAAAGAATAATTTATGAAGCAGCAAAGCAAAGTAAAAGAGGCAAGATACCAAAATTAAGAGGTGTTTTAAGTTTTAAAGAAGCTTTAGAAGATATGAAAAAAAATAATACAAGTATTTGCCCTTATGAAAATGAAAGAACAGTTTCAATAAAACATGCACTTAAAAAATGTGATTTTAATGTAGACAGCGTTGGAATTTTTATAGGTCCAGAAGGTGGATTTTCTGAAGAAGAGATAGAACAAGTGCAAAATAATAATTGTAGTGTTGTATCATTAGGGCCTAGAATATTGAGAACTGAGACAGCTTCTGTTGTAGCATCAACAATAGCTTTGTATGAGCTAAGTGATTTAGGAGGAGAAAAATAAATTGAAAAAAGTAGCTTTTTATACACTTGGGTGTAAAGTCAATCAATATGAAACGGAAGCTATGCTAGAACTATTTGAAAAAGATGGTTATGAACAAGTTAATAGTGAAGAATATGCTGACGTTTATGTTATAAATACATGTACAGTTACTCATATGAGTGATAGAAAATCTCGTCAATACATAAGACGAGTTAAGAAAAAAAATCCAGATGCAATAATAGCCGTAGTGGGATGCTATTCTCAAGTATCACCAGAAGAAATTTTGGATATAGAAGAAGTAAATCTAGTCATGGGTACAAATGACAGAAGAACGATTGTTGAAGAAATTAAAAAGATAGATGCAAACAAAAAAGTTAGTACGGTTGATGATATAATGAAAGTTAAAGCTTTTGAAGAAATAGAAATTAGCCAGACTAATGGAAAGACTAGAGCATTTATGAAAATACAAGATGGATGTGATAGATTTTGTACCTACTGTATCATTCCTTATGCACGAGGTCGTGTTAGAAGTAGAGATATTGATAGTATAGTCTATGAGGTAAAAAAATTGGCTAATAATGGCTATAAAGAGGTCGTATTAACAGGAATACATGTTGCCTCTTATGGAAAAGATTTAAAGGATAAAGATATTAAACTTCTTGATGTAATAAAACAAATAAATGAAATAGAAGAAATAGAAAGAATTAGACTTAGCTCTGTTGAACCAATTTTATTTACAGATGAATTTGTGAATGAAGTTTTAAAGATGGATAAAGTTTGTCCTCATTACCATCTATCGCTTCAAAGTGGATGTAATGAAACTTTAAAAAGAATGAATAGACGATATACAACTTTAGAGTACAAAACTATTGTAGACAGATTGAGAAGTAAAATGCCAGATGTTGCAATAACTACAGATGTAATAGTAGGGTTCCCAGGAGAGACAAATGAAGAATTTAAAAAAACATATGAGTTTTTGAAAGAAATAGAGCTTTCACAAATGCATATTTTTAAATATTCACCAAGAAAAGGAACTCCAGCTGCAATTATGGAAAATCAAGTTGACCCTCAAATGAAGCATTTTAGAAGTGAACAACTTTTAAATTTAAGTAAAGTAAATTTTAATAAATTTGCAACTAAATTTATTGGTCGCGAGTTAGATGTTTTATTTGAACAAAATCTAGAAGGCAATAAATACGAAGGCTTAACTTCAAATTATATAAGAGTTGTTGTTGAAAGTGACAAAAATATACAAGGTCAGATATTAAAAGTAAAAATAAATGATGTAAAAGATGAATATGTAGAAGGAATTTTGCTATAACATGTAGAAATTATAATATTTAGTAAGATAGGAGGTGGAAAAAAATGGATTGTATTTTTTGTAAAATAGCGAACGGAGAAATACCTTCAACTAAAGTTTATGAAGATGATAGAGTCTTAGCATTTAACGACTTGAACCCAGTTGCTCCATATCATATATTAGTTGTACCTAAAAAACATTATGATAGTGTAATTGATATTCCTGATAAAGAGATGGACATTGTGTCACATATTCATGTTGTTATTAATAAAATAGCTAAAGAGAAAGGTTTTGACCAAACTGGATTCAGAATCATAAATAATTGTGGAAGTGATGGAGGGCAAGAAGTTAAGCATTTGCACTATCATATTTTAGCTGGTAAAAAGCTTCCTAATTACGAAGCGGGACAAAACTAAACTAAATTATTGAAAAATTGAGTTTCTTCTTGATAAAAATACTTGATAAAAGTAAAAATTTAGTTTATAATAAACAAAGTGTTAGGTTGTAATGCATATTATGCAAAAAGAACATAGTTACAGTCCCAGCATAATTGCGCTATTGGAGGGAGGGAAAAAGAAATGTCAGAAGTAAGAGTTAGAGAAAATGAAACATTAGACAGCGCTTTAAGAAGATTCAAGCGTCAATGTGCAATGTCTGGCATCATGTCAGAAGTGAGAAAAAGAGAGCACTATGATAAGCCAAGCGTTAAGCGTAAGAAAAAAGCTGAAGCAGCAAGAAGAAAAAACGCTAAGAAATAGTAGTAAATAAGAATAAAGAGGTGAAGGGGATGTCCCTTAAGCAGAAGTTACAAGAGGATTTGAAATCTTCGATGAAAAACAAAGATACAGTGAGAAAATCTGTAGTAACTTTAATAAGAGCTTCTATAAAGCAGTATGAGGTTGATAATAGGGTCGAGCTTGATGAAGATGGAATTATCGATGTAATAGCAAAGCAATTAAAGCAACGTAGAGATGCATTAGTTGAATTTGAAAAAGCTGGAAGAGAAGACTTAATAAAAGAAACAGAAGTTGAAATTGAAGTTTTAAAAGAGTACCTACCTCAACAATTAAGCGAAGAAGAGTTAGAAGAAATTGTAAAATCTACTATATCTGAAGTAGGAGCAACTTCTATGAAGGATATGGGAAAAATAATGTCAGTTATCCAACCAAAAGTTAAAGGAAGAGCTGACGGAAAACTTATAAATAAGTTGGTAAAACAAAACTTACAATAGATTGATATAGCCTAGAGAGAAATCTCTAGGCTTTTTATAGTTTTTGGGAATAACAAGTCATATTTGAGCATATCTATAATCAAAGAAAATTTTGAAAGAAGGGGAAAAATTTGATTATATCAGTAAAAGAGATTAGGAATTTTTTGATAAACATATTGATACCATTAATAATAGGTTACTTAAGTAGTATTTTAACAATGATTATTAGTGGAACAGATATTTCAACCTATTATTTACAACTCACAAAGCCAAGCTTTGCACCACCAGCTTTTATATTTCCAATAGTTTGGACTATATTGTACATACTGATGGGTATATCTTCATACATAATATTAAGAAAGGGTTATAACTTACCTAAAGTAAGAGATGCAATTTTTTATTATGGGTTACAACTTGTGCTAAACTTTGTTTGGAGTATACTATTTTTTGGGTTTGGACTTAGATTTACAGCTTTAATAGATATAATAATAATGATTTTGGTTTCTATAATAACCATTTCTAAGTTTTCTAAAATAGATAAGAGAGCTGGATACATAAATTTGGTATATTTGATGTGGCTTGTTTATGCAGGATTTTTGAATTATTTTATATGGTTTATTAATAAATAGAATGTAAAGGTTTTGTAAATTACCCTGTACTTTTAATAATATCACACCAAATAAAAAATAAATAGACTATTAAAAATAATCATTTTCATATACAATAATATTAATTTAAATATAATAAATTTATAAAAGTTGTATTTAAAGATTAACATATTAAAGTATTAGAATTGGAAAGGCTTGAAGGGAGAGGTTTTTATGCAAATAATAGTATCTGGGAGACAAATGAAATTAACTGACGGAATAAAAGGATACGTAGATGGAAAATTAAGTAGGTTAGAAAAATACCTTGATCCTGAATCAGAAGTGAAAGTAACAGTAAGTGCGAAAAAGGATAGACAAAAAGTGGAGGTTACAATAATTCCTGTTAGTGGGCAAATAATAAGAGCAGAAGATGTGGAAGATGATTTATATGCAGCGATTGATATTGTTTGTGACAAATTAAGTAGACAAGTTGTCAAGTATAAAACTAAAGTTAAAGACAAAAATCAAAATAATAAGAGCATAAGATTTGAAAATGTTGACTTTATAGATAATAGCAATGAATTTGATGATTATGATTATGATGAAGAAGATAAAAATATAGTTATAGAAAGAAGAAAGAAATTTAATGTAAAACCTATGAGCTCAGAAGAAGCAATACTTCAAATGGAATTGGTAGGACACAATTTCTATATGTTTAGAAATCAAGATAATTTTGAAATAAACATAGTGTATAAGCGTAAAGCTGGTGGATATGGTTTAATAGAACAAGACTAATAAAAATTGTATACGTTTAGATTTTATATAAGAAAAATAAAAAGGTAATTATATTGATTTTTTATCAATATGATTACCTTTTTATTGTTTAAATAATATATTAAATATTAGGTATTATTGTATAAAAATTTTAAAACTAATCTATTGCAACATCAATAAAGTGCATAAATACCTATTTCAAGCATAAAATTAATTAAGGGGGTAATGCTTATGTTAGAAATATCCACTGATTTACAAGTAAATCAACCAGTTATTACTGTTACAAGTAATACGTTTATGAGTATAGAAAATTATCTATCAATATTAGAATATGAAGTTGATTTAATAAGAATAAAGACTAAAGTTAAAACAATTAAAATATCTGGGGATAAACTATCACTTAAGTATATTACTGATAGTGAGATAGGTATAAAAGGAATTATTTACAATGTTGAGTATGTTGATTAGGAGGAGATACACTTGATAAGTTTTATAAGGGGATACTATGTTATAGTTGTGGAAGGAGTAGGACTCGAACAATTTTTAAATCATCTTATAAGAAATGGGATAAGTGTTTACAATGTAACTAGAATAAAAAATACTAAAATGGAGTTTCATATAGATAGACAAGATATAAAAGAGTTTAAGAATATTTATAGAGGAAGTAAGTTTGATATAAAGGTAAAGCAAAAAACAGGGGTTCCTTTTATTATCAAAAGAATTTATAAGCACAAAGGTATGTGGATTTGTGCTGTTGTATCTTTATTTTTATTGATGTCAACATCACAGTTCGTGACAGATGTATATATACAATCTCCTGAAGGGATAAAAAAAGAAGCTCTTAGAAGTGAGCTTTACAAGGTTGGAGTAAGACCAGGAGTATATAAGAAGAGTATTGATAGAAAAGAAGTTAGAGACCATATGATGTCAAAATTTAATGATGTAGCATATTTATCCATTAATGTAAAAGGAACAAATATATTTGTTACTGTTACAAAAAAGGCGGAATCCCTAAAATCTACAGACCAATCAAATTATTGTAATGTAATTGCTTTAAAAAATGGTATAATAGAAAAGGTAATCCCTAGAAGTGGTAAATCTGTCATTAAATCTGGAGATATAGTTCAAAAGGGAGATGTCTTGTTAAATGGAGCTAATACAAAATCAATACCAGAAGTATGGGCAAGTACTTTTTATGAATCTACAAAAAAGGCAAGTTATGTAGATATTGTAAACAAAAAGACTGGAGAAAAGAAAAATATATATACGTTAAGTTTTTATGATAAAGAGTTCACAATGAGAAAAAATATAAAATATAAAGATTATATTGTTGAAAATAAAGAAAAAAAACTATCAATAGGAGACTATACTTTTCCGATAAAGATAAAGACGAGTACTTTTTATGAAACAAAAAAAGTAGAAGTGAAAAGGAATAAAGAAGAGTTAAAAAAAGAATTATCTGAAAAAGCTTTAAAAGAGTTAGAATACATAATCCCAGCTTCGGCTAGAATAATAGATGTAAAACATAACTTTAAGGTTAATAAAAATATGTTAGAATATTTAATAACAGTTCAAACTAGTGAAAATATTGCTAAAATTTATCCTCTTAGTAAATCAGAAGCAGAAAGGTTTATAAAGGAAGAAAGTAAACCAAAAGAAGGCGAAGAGGAAGTTCCTTCTAATCCAGAAAAAAGGCCATTGAATGATATAAGAAATGAATTTGATGAGGATAATAAGGATAATAAAGACCAAAACAGTTATGATGAAAATAATAGTAATCAAAATAGTAATAATAGTCAAAATAATAATAGCAATAATAACTAATAAAATTAAACTTAAAATCTTAGGAGGACTAATTCAATTGATAATACAAAAGAAATTTACAATAGCAGATGGTAATTTTGAAAGAGAGTTATTTGGTAACTTTGATGAAAATGTAAAATTAATAGAAAAAACTTTAAATATAGATGTGATACTTAGAGAAGGTAATATAATTTTAATTGGAGAAGAAAAGAATGTAGATTCTGCATTAAAACTTATGAATGAATTACATCAGACTGTATCAAATGGTAAACATTTAGATAAACAGAGTATTTCTTATTCATTGTCTCTTTTACTTGAAGGTAGTGAACAAAAAATAAAAGAACTTGAGGGAACAATTGTCATAACTCAAAGAGGTAAAGCTGTTCAACCTAAAACTTTAGGTCAAAAAGAATATATAAAACTTATAGAAAATAATGATATAACTTTTGGTGTTGGACCTGCTGGAACAGGAAAGACTTATCTTGCCGTTGCTATGGCAGTAAAAGCTTTTAAAAGAGATGAAGTTAGTAGAATTATACTTACAAGACCAGCTGTGGAAGCTGGAGAGAGTTTAGGTTTTTTGCCAGGAGATTTAAAGGACAAAGTTGACCCATACTTAAGACCATTATACGATGCACTATTTGAAATGTTAGGTGCTGATAAATTTAATAAATATTTAGAAAGAGGTACTATTGAGGTTGCTCCACTTGCATTTATGAGAGGTAGAACCCTTGACAATTCATTTATAATATTAGATGAAGCTCAAAATACTACTTCTGAACAAATGAAAATGTTTTTAACTAGACTAGGATTTGGTTCTAAAGCTGTAGTTACAGGTGATGTAACACAAACAGACTTACCACAAAATAAGAAGAGTGGTCTAATACAGGCTACAGAGATTCTTAAAGGAGTTCCAGGAATTGGGTCTATAATGTTAACTGATAGAGATGTTGTAAGACATGAGTTAGTACAGAGAATAATAAGAGCTTATGAGAAGCATGATAAAAGAGAAGAATTTAAAAAAGAAGAACGTAAAAAAGCGAAAATACAGGAAAAGACTTTCAAAAGAAAGTAAAAGTGTAGTAATATAGATATATAGCATTATTAATGAATAAAAAGTAGGTGTAGTTAATGGATTTGATATTAGATGATAGACAAGATAAATTAGAAGTAAACGAGGAGTTAATTGAAAAGATAAAGGATATAATCTTAGAATGTTTAGATTATGAAGGATATGATGATAATTATGAAGTGAGTCTTTCTTTTGTAGATAATAAAGAGATTCATGAATTAAATAGAGAATATAGAGGAGTTGATAGAGTGACTGATGTTTTATCATTTCCTCTTTTAAGTGATGATTTTGATGATGTTGAGTTAGAAGAAGAATCTCTAGGTGATATAGTAATATCTCTTGAAAGAGCCTTAGAACAGAGTATAGAGTACAATCATAGTTTTGAAAGAGAAGTATGTTTTTTAATATGTCATAGTATGTTTCATCTTTTAGGTTATGACCACGATACAGATGAAAATACAAAAGAAATGAGAGAAAAAGAAGAACACATATTGAATAAGTTAAACATAACAAGGGAGTAGTTTTTATGAAACCAGGAAAAGCTCGTCAAGGTATAATTAAAGCATTTAATGCAGCTATAGAAGGGATATTGTATACATTTAAATTTGAAAGAAACATGAAAATACATTATTTAGGTTCAGTTGCTGTTCTTATAATAAGTTTGTTTTTTAACTTTTCAAAATTAGAAATGATAATGTTGCTTATGTCCATATGTTTAGTTGTAGTTGCGGAGATGTTTAATACAGCTATAGAAAAAGCTGTTGATTTAGTAACTGATGAATATCATGTGCTTGCTAAGATAGCAAAAGATGTTGCGGCTGGTGGTGTTCTAGTAGCAGCACTAAACTCAGTAGTAGTTGGATATATTTTGTTTTATGATAAATTGACGGATATATCTGGGATATTAATTTATAAAATAAGAGAATCAGAATTACATATAACCTTGATATGTATATTATTGGTTCTTATAGCTGTTGTAGTTGTAAAAGCATTGACTTCTACAGGTACTCCTTTAAAAGGAGGAATGCCAAGTGGTCATGCTGCTTTAGCATTTGCTATAGCAACTGCAATTACACTTATGACTGAAAGAGTTGTTGCATCTACTCTTGCATATATAATGGCTGTATTAGTTGCCCAAAGTAGGATTGAAGGAAAAATACATACATTTTGGGAGACTATAGCTGGAGCTTTATTAGGTGTGCTGATAGCTATATTAGTATTTCAGCTTGGAATGTTCTATAATTAAAATAAATGTACATAAAATATTTAAAATAAAACAAATCTGTGCTAATTAAAATTTTATGATATAATGTAGAGTATTAAATAAAAATAACTTTTAATTATTGTATACAGGAGGAGATGTTGTGGATAACATAGAATTGTTAAAGTTGGCAGAAGATGCCAGACAACATTCTTATGCTCCTTACTCAGGTTTTAGAGTGGGTGCAGCTCTTTTAACTAAGAGTGGTAAAGTTTATACTGGATGTAATATAGAATGTGCATCATTAGGTGGAACAAATTGTGCAGAAAGAACAGCCATTTTTAAAGCAATATCAGAAGGTGATAAAGATATCTATAAAATAGCTATAGCAAGTGATAACTCAGAAAATAATGAGCAAACATATCCATGTGGAATATGCAGGCAGGTAATTATAGAGTTTGGCTCTGATATAAAAATAATAACAGGATATACTAAAGGAGAGGTGTTTGAGCATGATATAAAGGATTTGTTGCCAAACTATTTCTCTGGAAATGATTTAAAATAAATTTAAAAATCTAAATAAATTTAATGTGATTAAAACAAGAAGATAAAAAAGTTAGGAGACAGTTAATGTTCAAATCAGGTTTTGTCAGTATAGTTGGTAGACCAAATGTAGGAAAATCTACTTTAATGAATAATGTAGTTGGAGAAAAAATAGCTATAATGAGTGATAAGCCTCAAACTACAAGAAATACAATACAAGCAGTATATACAGATGAAGAATCTCAGATAGTATTTTTAGATACACCAGGTATTCACAAACCAAAAAATAAATTAGGTGAATTTATGGTAAAGGCAGCAACAGAAGCCTTTAAAAATGTAGATTTAATATTATTTGTGGTTGATGATTCTAAAAAAATAGGTCCTGGAGATAGAAAGATAATAGAGGACTTAAGAGGTGTCAAAACACCAATAATTATAGTTGTAAACAAAATAGACCAACTAGACCAAAAAGATGAATTATTTGATATAATCAAAATGTATGATAATGAGGGGCTTTTTAAAGAAATAGTACCAATATCAGCATTAAAAGGAAAGAATACGGATACCCTAATAAAAGTTATACAAAACTATTTAGAAGAAGGACCAAAGTATTTTCCAGATTATATGATTACAGACCAGCCAGAGAGGGTATTAATAGCAGAACTTATAAGAGAAAAAGTTCTTCACTATCTTAATGATGAAATACCTCATGGTGTAGCTGTTGAAATTGAAAAAATGAAAGCAAGAAATGATAAAGAAATAGTAGATGTATCTGCTGTAATATATTGTGAAAGAGATTCACATAAGGGAATAATAATAGGAAAAAATGGTAGGAAACTAAAAGGAATAGGTAAATCAGCAAGACAAGATATAGAATTACTTTTAGGTTCACAAATAAATCTTCAATTATGGGTTAAAGTCAAAGAAAATTGGAGAAATTTACAAAATTATATAAATAATTTTGGATATAATGATAAATAAAGGTGGGTTATATGGATAGGAAACTGGATGCTTCCCAAGATTTATTATATGAAGTAAAATCATTAATTGATAATAATAAAGTATTGGAGTTAAGAGAATTAATAGAGGAATATCATATAATTGATATATTCGATATAATGGAAAATTTAGAGGAAGACATGAAAATTCAATTGTTTGAAGTACTTCCTTTAGATATGGCATCTTCTATATTAGAAGAAGGTAGTGTAGAGTTTTTTATTAGTATTTTATCTAAGTTGGATGTAGAACACTCAAAAAATACACTTGAACTTATGTCTCTTGGGGACATGGCAGACAAGTTAAGTGAGCTTGAAGAAGAAGAAAGAGAACACATAATAAATCTTTTAAATCAAGAGAATGCTGATTATGTAAAAGAGCTATTATTCTATGATGAAGATTCTGCTGGTGGAACAATGACTACTGGATATATTTCTATAAATAAAGATATGACAGCTCTTGAGGCGATAGACCATATGAGAGAAGAAGCTGAAGAAGCCGAAACTATTTATTATATATATGTAGTTGATGATGAAGAAAAACTAGTTGGAGTATTGTCATTAAGAGAATTAATAATAGCTAGAGATGCAAATATAGTAGAAGATTTGATGAGTGAAAATATAATCTCTGTTTATGTAGATGAAGATAGAGAAGAAGCAGTAAGATTAGTATCTAAATACAATTTAATAGCAATTCCAGTAGTGGATAGACAAGAAAAATTAAAAGGAATAATAACAGTAGATGATATAATCGATGTAATGGAAGAAGAAGCAACTGAAGATATGTATAAGTTTGCAGGAAGTTCAGAACATGAAAGAGAAGTTGCTGAAAAAGAAAACCCTACATTGAAAGAGCAGACAATATCAGCACTTAGAGGAAGATTACCTTGGTTAATTATTACATTAATAGGAGGATTGTTGGCTTCGTTAATACTTTCTAACTTAGACTATATAATGAACCCTGTATATGCTCCATTAGTATTTTTTATACCAGTAGTAATTGGTATGGGTGGAAATATTGGAACTCAATCATCATCTGTTACAGTAATAACATTGTCTAATAAAGATTTGAATTTTAGTAATGTGGTTAGAGAAGCTATTGTAGGAATTATTACAGGTCTTTTGTGTAGTATAATAACAGGTATTATAATTTACTTTGTTATGAGAAAGTTAGACATTGTATTAATTGTTTCAATATCATTATTTATAAATATGGTTTTGGGTGCAACAATAGGTGCGTTTATGCCTGTTTTATTAAAAAAAATGGATGCAGACCCATCTACAGTTTCATCACCAATTATATCTACAGCTCTTGATATAACTGGCATAGCAGTTTACATTATAATAACAACAGCATTATTGTCAAAAATTGTTTAATAACTTTATGTATGATTTATCCTCTTCTTACTAAAAATATAAGTATAAATGTAAGAAGGGGGTTTTTTAAAAATGAACAATATCAGTTGGGAAGTTTTTAAAAAAACAGGTAGTATAGATGCATATTTATATTTCTGTGATTGCAAAAACATACATGAAGAAATTGAAGAAGTAAGGGAGAAAAAAGAAGACGATGATAATCCTGAACACCCAGGGGATAGTACTTAAAGCTATAAGGTATAAGGAAAGTGATATAATACTTACACTATTTACAAGGAAGCTTGGAAAGATATCTGCAATAGCAAAAGGAGCCAAAAAAAATAAGAGCTCTTTACTTTCATCATCACAGTTATTTTCTTATAGCAATTTTACCTTAAAAAAACAAGGTAATATGTACAAGGTTACTCAAAGCGAAATAATAAAAAGTTTTTATAATATATCCTACGATATAGAGGCATTTTCTTATGCTACATATATTACAAAATTAGTTGAGAATTCTATACTTGAAAATCAGACTAATAATAGGTTATTTATATTACTTGCGCAGACGCTGTATTTGTATACACAAGAGAATACAGATAATAGGTTTATAACAGTAGCATTCGAGTTAAAATTTTTAGACTATATAGGATTTAAACCTATAGTGAATAAATGCATTAATTGTAAATGTAAAATTTTGCAAAATTCTGTGTTTAATATCTACGAAGGTGGTATACTATGTAGTAAGTGTAGCAAACTTTTTGATAATAATATAAAATTAGACTTAACAACTATAAGTCTTATGGAATATGTATTAAGGAATGATATTTTAACATGTAGTAAAGCTAAAGTATCAAAATATATAACACATGAGCTTGAGAATATTCTAGACAAGTATTTGAAAGTTTATGTTGATAATATTAATTTTAAATCATTACACGTATTACAAAGTGTAAAAAATAATAAGGGAGTGGATAATGATGAGTAGTAATATAACTATTGAAATGGTTGATTCAGTCTTTGAAAGAGTTCCAGGAGCAACTTATGCAGAAGCAAAAGAGGCATTAGTAATATGCGATGGAGATGTAATTGAAGCAGTAATATATTTAGAAAATAAAAAAAATACTTGTAATTGTAAAGCAAAATCTGCTAAAGAAACTATGGAAGAAGTATTTGGTAAAGATGGAGAAAATATAAAATTTCAACTAAAAGAGCTTCTTAGAAAAAGTAGTGTAGTAAGAGTAATAATTGAAAAAGATGGAAAAACTATGATGAACATTCCTTTAACAGTTGGAGTTGTTGGATTAGCTTTTGTACCATTAGCTACTTTAGTTGGTCTATCAGCTGCCGTTATAAGTAAATATCGTATAAAAGTTCAAAATGAAGAAGATGGAGAAATTGTAGATTTAGGTGAATTGAATGAAGAAAAACTTCATGTTTTGAAGAATATGATAACTAATGCAGCTAAAGATGTGAAGGATGTAGTAGTTGATAAAAAAGAAGATGACAAAGATGTAACTGATGACCTTATGAAAGAAGAATTTGAAAAGAATAAAGAAGACGAAGACGAAAATAAATAGATATAAAGTGACTTTTAAAAAATGAAGAGAAGATAATTGTGAGAATTATCGCTAACATTGACAAATTTTATAGAATTTGATATTCTAAAAGTTGTAAAAGAACTATTAAAATAGCCTTTCGTGTAGACGAGAGGCTTTATTGTTATAGGAGGGATTTTTATGAATTTTCAAGAGATGATACTGGCGTTGCAAAAATACTGGTCAAAGCAAGGTTGTATCGTGATGCAACCTTATGATATTGAAAAAGGTGCGGGAACTATGAACCCTAATACTTTTTTAAGATCATTAGGACCTGAACCTTGGCAAGTATGTTATGTAGAGCCTTCAAGAAGACCAGCAGATGGAAGATATGGTGAAAACCCAAACAGGCTATATCAACATCATCAGTTCCAAGTTATACTAAAACCATCTCCAGATAATATACAAGAGTTATATTTGGAAAGTTTAAAAGAAATTGGAATTGACCCAAGTGAGCATGATATAAGATTTGTTGAAGATAACTGGGAAGCTGCTACAGTTGGTGCTTGGGGACTTGGATGGGAAGTTTGGCTAGATGGTATGGAAATAACTCAATTTACGTATTTTCAACAAGTAGGCAACATTGAATGTGAGCTTGAAACAGGAGAAATTACATATGGATTAGAAAGATTAGCTATGTATATTCAAGAAGTTGATAGTGTTTATGATTTAAAATGGAATGATAAAATAACTTATGGTGAAGTATTTAATAAAGCTGAGTATGAAAATTCAATGTATGCGTTTGAATTATGTGACGCAGATATGTTGTTTAATCTATTTGATATATATGAAAAAGAAGCATTAAGACTTATGGAAAATGGACTTGTAATACCTTCATATGATTATGTGTTAAAATGCTCTCATGCATTTAATACATTGGATGCAAGAGGTGCAATAGGAGTTAGTCAAAGAGCTTCATTTATAGGTAGAGTTAGAAATATGGCAAAGACTGTTGCAGAAACTTTTGTAAAACAAAGAGAAGAAATGGGATTCCCTCTTTTAAAGGACGGTGACAAATAATGAAAAATTATCTTTTATTTGAAATCGGTGTTGAAGAAATGCCATCAAGATTTGTAGGCAGCACACTAGAACAATTAAAAAACAATCTTAATAAATTACTTGATGAAAATAGAATATCTTTTGATAAAGTAAATGCATATGGGACACCAAGAAGATTGACTTTAGTAGTTGAAGGATTAAGTGATAAACAAAATGATTTAGAAGAAGAAATAAAAGGTCCTGCTAAGAAAATTGCTGTTGATGCAGAAAATAATTTAACAAAACCAGCTTTAGGATTTATAAAAAGCAAAGGGTTAAGTGAATCTGATATATACTTTAAACAAGTTGGAAAAGACGAATACATCTTTGCTACTATAAAGCAAGATGGAAAAGAAACTTCAGAAGTATTAAAAGATATATTACCAGAAACTATAAAATCTGTAGTATTCCCAAAAGCTATGCGTTGGGGAGGAAAAAATCTTAAATTTGCAAGACCTATAAGATGGATAGTCACATTATTAAATGATAAAGTATTAGAGTTTGATTTAGAAGGAATAATATCTTCTAATATAACAAAAGGTCATAGATTTTTAGGAGAAAGTACAATAGAAGTCAATTCTATAGAAGATTATTTTGAAAAATTAGAAAAAAATTATATAGTTTTAGACCAAAATAAGAGAAAAGAAATTATAAGAAAACAATGTATAGAAGTTGCAAATTCTTTGGGTGGAGAAGTTGAATTTGATGAAGATTTACTTGAAGAGGTAACTTACTTAGTTGAATATCCAACTGCTTTTTATGGAGAATTTAATGTAGATTATATAAAACTACCAAAAGAAGTTGTTATAACTCCTATGAAACAACATCAAAGATATTTCCCAGTACTTAAAGATGGAAAACTGTTACCTAACTTTATAGCTGTTAGAAATGGTGATTCTTACAGAATAGACAATGTTAAAGCTGGAAACGAAAAGGTTTTAGAAGCAAGACTTGCAGATGCTTTATTTTTCTATAGAGAAGATACTAAGAGAAACTTAGAAAGCTACATAGAAAAATTAAAAACTGTTGTATTCCAAGTAAAACTAGGAACTATTTATGATAAAACCTTAAGACTTGAAAAATTAAGTGCTGATATACTTGATAGCTTAGGTTTAGTAGATGAAAAGGAAGATACTATAAGGGCTGCTAAATTATCTAAGGCAGATTTAGTTACTGGAATGGTAGGAGAATTTGACGAATTACAAGGTTTTATGGGAAAAGAATATGCAAAAGTTGGAGGAGAAAATGAGGTTGTAAGTGAAGCTATTTTTGAACATTATCTTCCAAGATTTGCAGGAGATATACTTCCTAAGACTAATGCAGGGGTTGCCTTATCAATAGCTGATAAGTTGGATTCAATAGCAGGTTTCTTCGCTATAGGTATACAACCAACAGGTTCTCAAGACCCATATGCTTTAAGAAGACAAGCCTTAGGTATATTAAGTATACTTATGGATAGAAAAGTTGCTGTAGATATAAAAGTACTTATTGAACATGCTTTAGATAATTACTCTGAATTAGATTTTAATAAAGAAGAAGTTGTTGAACAAATAATGAATTTCTTCAATGAGAGAGTAAAAAATCTATTTAAAGATTTAGGAATAAGATATGATGTTGTTGATGCTGTTTTAAGTTCTGATATAAATGATGTTTCTGATATGCACATGAGAGCTTTAGAGCTTAATAATTGGTTGGAAAAAGATGAATTAGTTGAGATGCTTACTGCATTTAATAGAGTTTCTACTTTAGCTCAAAAAGCAGAAAGTGATAAAGTTAACGAAACTTTATTAAAAGAGGATGCTGAAATTAAACTTTACAATGAATTTAAACAAGTAAAGATAAAAGTTAAGGAATTATTAAAAGATAAGAAATATGGTATTGCTTTAGATGAATTTGCATCTTTAAGACCAGTAGTTGATAATTTATTTGATACAGTTATGGTCATGGATAATGATGAAGCTATCAAGAACAATAGACTTGCTTTACTTAAACAAGTATATGATACTATGCTAGAAATTTGTGATTTATCTAAAATTGTTTATAAATAAAATTTAAACTATTTATAAGAAATAAGGCTGTCTCAAAATAGAGATAGTCTTATTTTTCATTGTTGAGATGATGAAAATATATTTGATTTCATAGAAAAAGAGTGTCTCATAAACTAAAAAGTTCATTTTGAGACACCCACACTTTTTGTAAGTAAATATAATAAATTATATTTTATACTTATCAGTTATTTTGTTTAAAATATCATCATTTGAATTTACCCATTCATAAAAATTGCCTGATGATGCGTCAGATATTTTATAAAGCATTTCAGGAATATCACTAGCTTTAAAATCTCCAAGTGACTTTCCTAATCTAGTCTTGCCTATTTCAAAACTACCTCCAACAAACAATTCAAATGCATCTGTAGATACACCATCAACATTCTTCTTTTTACCACATAAACCTATACTACCAACTTGGTGAACACCACACGAATTTAAACATCCTGATATATATAATTTAGGTGCTTTATTTAAAACTTCTTCACTATTTTGTAATCTAAAATAATCTATGATTTCATGTAACATTTTCTGACTATTTTGTATACCCATTTGACAAATTGGAACACCTATACAAGATATACTCTGTTCTAGCTGAGAATTACAACTAATAGTTTTACTTATTTCTAATATCCTTTTTGCTTCATTTCCATTTAAATTTAAAATGTATAATCCTTCTGTCATTCCTAGTCTAATCATAGGATTTTCAATATTATCTAATTCTTTAAGTAAAGTATCTAAATCCTTTGTCAACAATATACCTCCAACTGGATGTATATATACAGTGTATAGACCATCCTGTTTTTGAGGTATCAATCTAGAATCTTATACATCTATTTTAACTCCAGATTTAGAGTAGTCTATTTCTTCAACATTGAGTTTAAGACCACCTTTTTCTTTTTCTGATTTATAGTATTCTTTAAACTTTTCTAAGAATAATTTTTCACCAAGTGTTTCCACCATATATCTAACCCTAGCTTTATTTTTATTTTCATAGTTACCATAAGCCATAAAGAATTTAATCATACCTTCAACACAATATAGTGCATCTTTTGGTTTTATAAGTTCATCAAGTTCTAAAGCAACTTTAGGATGTTTACCTAAACCTCCACCTAAGAAGACTCTGAAATATTGTTCGCCATTTTTCAAAGTAGCTACAAATCCTAAGTCTTGTATACTACAATGAGCAGTATCTGTGTAACAATTAGAATAAGAAACTTTTAATTTTCTAGGTAAATGATATGTAGTGGCATTTTTGATAAAATATTTATCAGTAGCAACTGCATATGGAGTAACATCAAAGGCTTCGCTAAGGTCAACTCCAGATAATGGAGATAATCCGACATTTCTAGGATAATTACCACCACCACCTCTAGTAAATATATCGTTTTTTATTCCTTCTTCCATAACATCAACAATAGAGTCTATAGATAAATCGTGTAGTTGTATAGCCTGTCTAGTTGTTAAATGTATTTTATCTAAGTTATGTTTAATAGCCATTTCATAAATTTTATTAAGTTGATATTTACATAAAACTCCAGCAGATACTCTAAGTCTTATCATAAAGGATTTTTTATCTCTTTGAGCATAGACACCATATCCACCTGAAAATCCTTTGTACTGCATTTTATTTATTTCTCCATTTAAAAACTTTAAGGAATATTCTTTAAAATTAGGTAGTTCATTTAACAATATTTTCTTAAAATTGTCCATTATCTCACCTCATTATTAGTCTTGTGTAAAAATATATCTATTGTATAATAGATATATATATTATTATCTATATAGGATAAAAATATAACAGAATAATCTTACTATAAGCAAGAATAAGAAAGATGTAGTGAGTATTTTGTTTTTATTTTATAAAATAAGTATAATATTTTTGTTTTGTAAAATATAATTAAGATAAATAGATAATTTTGTAATTTTAATATATAATATTTAATAGAGTGTTGAAGTAGCACTTAATATTTGCAGGAGGAGTTTTTGTATATGGGAGAAATAATAAATGCATTAGATAGAGCCCTAGACATAATTTTGCTGTTATATCATGAAAAGAGAGAAATGGGAATAACTGAAATAAGTAAGGTTATGGGAGTATATAAAAGTACTATACATAGAACTTTGGTCACTCTTGAAAACAAAGGTTTTGTTATACAAAACACAGAGAATGGTAAGTATTGGCTAGGAATAAATTTATATGCAATAGGTATGGTTGTGGGAGAAAAAATGTCATTGACTGAAATAGTAAAACCATATACGAAAAAATTAAATCAAGAATTTAACGAAGTAGTTAATGTATCTATATTGGAAGAAAGAGCTCAAGATTCTCCAAGGAGTATCATAATACATAAAGAATATGGTTCAAATCAACTACTCTCGGTAAATCCATCAGTTGGCTCAAGTAGTGAATGTTATTGTTCAGCAGTTGGAAAATGTCTTATGGCATTTAATGATTCTATAGATTTTGAAAAATATAGAAAAACACCAATACACAAGTATACAGAACACACAATTGATAATTGGGATGATATGATGCTTTTTTTAGCAAAAATAAAAGAACAGGGATATGCCATAGATGATGAAGAACTAGAACACGGGTTAACTTGTATTGGAGCACCTATTTTAGATAAAGACAATAAAGCTATTGCAGCAATAAGTTTATCAGGTCCAACTATAAGAATGAGAGAAGGGGACTTTGAGTATAAAATTAAAAGAGTTATAGAAACTGCAAAAAGTATATCTGAACTTTTTAGATGATTTTTTAATCTGGATAATAAAAAGAGGCTATATTTAAATTGTTATTTGTGAATATCAGTTTAAATATAGCCTCTTTTTATTTAATCTAAATTTAAATATTCTTAAAATTTAAAATATTGTTGAAATATATAAGCAAATGTGTTATCTTTTAATTAAGCAATATAAAAACAGAACGATGTTCTATACTACAGAACAAAATTAATGCATATATAGTGTTTATACAAAATATAAATATTATATATTTAAAATTAAGTAAAAAATATTACATAAAGGGGAGATTTGAGAAATGGAAAAAGTCAAATTGAGTGTTGAAAGATGTAAGGGGTGTTATCTTTGTATTGAAGCTTGTAAAAAAGATGCAATAAGTCTTTCTGATTACACAAATAAAAAAGGCTTTGTAACTATCAAAGTCGATGAAGAAAAATGTATTCAATGTGGCGCTTGTTATACAATGTGTCCTGATTTAGTATTTGAAATATTATAAATTATTTTTATTGGGGGGGAGAAAAAGTATGCAAAGTTTATTAATTAAAGGAAATGAAGCTTTAGCAGAAGGTGCTATACGTGGTGGCTGTAGATTTTATGCAGGTTATCCGATAACACCACAATCAGAAATATTAGAAATGATGGCATGGAGACAAAAAGAAGTTGGAGGAGTATTTATCCAAGGTGAATCAGAAATAGCCAGTGTAAATATGGTTATGGGAGCAAGTGCACTTGGAGCAAGAGCCATGACTTCTTCATCTGGTCCAGGATTTTCATTAAAACAAGAAGGTATTGCATATTGGGTATCAGCTGGTTTGCCAGCAGTTGTAGCATGTGTACAAAGGTATGGTATAGGTGATGGATTTATAGGAGCTGGTCAAGATAACTATTGGCAAGCAGTAAAAGGTGGAGGAAATGGAGATTATCATCTAATCGTATTGGCACCTAATAGTGTTCAAGAAAATATGGATATGGCATATGAGTCTTTTGAATTAGCTGAAAAATATATGCATCCAGTACTTATACTTTCTGATGCTACAATAGGTCAAATGGTAGAACCTTGTATAGCACCACCAATGAAAGAATACGATATGGATAAAGCTCCATGGGCTGCTAAAGGAACACCTGTAGGAGAAAAAAATAAAGTTATAACTGATATAACATATTTTGAGGACCAAGATACATGGCAAAAAGGTTATATAGAAAAAATGAGAAAAGTTCAAGAAAATGAACAAAGATGGGAAGAAATAGAAATAGAAGATGCAGAAGTAGTATTTGTAGCGTATGGAATTTCCTCAAGGATAGCAGAAGGTGCAGTTAGAGATGCTAGAGCAAAAGGAATAAAATTAGGACTAATAAGACCAAAAACATTGTGGCCTTACCCAAGAAAAGCATTTAAAAAATTAAGTGATTCATTGAAAGGGCTTGTAACAGTTGAAATGAACATGATGGCACAGATGAAGGAAGATGTAATTATAGCATGTGATAATAGATTTCCAGTGTATTCAGTAGCAACAGCTCAATATATGGCAGAAGTAAATCAATTAATAGATTTTGCTCAACAGATTATAGATGGAAAAGCTAAGCAAGAGGAGGTATTTTAATTATGGCTAAAAAAGCACCAGCAATAATGATGTGTGAAAATATGTTCTGTGGAGGCTGTGGACACTCTATAGTCGATAGAATTATTGGAGAAGTACTAACAGAAATGGATATATGTCAAGATACAATTATATGTTCAGATATAGGTTGTAATCATATGTTTCAATTTAGTATGAATGTAGATGTTGTCGTTCCACCTCATGGTAAAATGGGAGCAGCGATGGCAGCTATGAAAAGAGTTAGACCAGATAAATATATATTTACAATAGCTGGAGATGGTGGAGCTTATGCAATAGGGCTTGGAGAAACTATGTCAGCTGCTACTAGAAATGATAATGTAATATTTCTTGTTATGAACAATAACATGTTTGCAATGACAGGAGGTCAAATGGCTCCAACTACTGTAGAAGGTCAATATACAGCTTCTACTCCAGCGGGTAGAAATTACGCAGATCATGGTTCAACATTTGATGTTGTAAAAGTTATGGGAAATTTAGATATAGCATATCTAGCAAGAGGAACAATAACTAACCCTAAAGAAATAAATACAACAAAAAGATACATCAAAAAAGCTCTAGAAAAACAAAAAGAAAAGAAAGGTTTTTGCTTAATAGAAGTACTTGTACCATGTCCAACAAACTGGGGATTAAAACCAGTAGATGCTATGAAGAGAATCGAAAATGAACTTGTTCCAAAGTATCCACTTGGAGAATTTATTGATTAGGGAGGAAATAATATGTTGAATGAAATTATATGTGCTGGTTTTGGAGGACAGGGAGTTCTTACAGCAGGAAAAATTATAATGTATGTTGCATATAAGGCAGAAAAGAAAATTACATGGTTCCCATCTTATGGAAATGAGATGAGGGGAGGAAGTGCAAATTGTAATGTTGTCGTAAGCGATGAAAAAATTGCAAATCCTTGTGTAAAAAATCCATATATATTATTAGGAATGAATAGTGTATCAGTAGATAAGTATGAAAGTTTAATGAAAACAAATGGTTATATGTTTGTCAATGAATCACTAGTAAGTAAGGATAGAAAATATAGAGAAGATATTAATGTTATAAGAGTACCCGTTACTGAAATAGCACAAAATTTAGGTAATGAAAAAGCTGCTAATATTTGTATGTTAGGTGCTATGGTAAAGAATTTAGATTTATTTACAAAAGAAGAATTTGAAAGTGGTATGTGTGAATACTTTGAAAATCAAGGTAAAGGTAAATTTAATGCTAAAAATGTAGAAGCATTTGAAGCTGGATACGACTATGAATGAATATTTTAAATATTTGAAATACTTATTTTTATATGTTAGTATTTAATTGATAAATATAGGACATCGTTCTGAATAATAGGACGAAGGTTTTAGGTTAAAAAATAAGAACAATGTTCTATATAATAGAACTAGGGGGTGTTAAATTGAAAATTCTAGTAATAAATCCTGGTGGTACATCTACAAAAATTTCTGTTTTTCAAGATGAAAATGAAGTTTTGAAAAAAAATATAACTCATACAAGAGAAGATTTAAAAAGCTTTTCTAAAGTATTTGACGAATATGACTATAGAAAACAATTAATAGTAGATATTTTAAGTAGTGAGAATCATAATATAAATTCTTTTGATGCAGTAGTTGGTCGTGGTGGACTTATGAAAGCTATAAAAGGTGGCACTTATATTGTGAGTGAAGAAATGATTGAGGATATGAGAAATGAAATAAACGGAGAGCATGCATCAAATTTAGGTGCATTATTAGCCAAAACCATAGCAGATGAAATAGGAGTACAATCATTTGTAGTAGACCCAGTTTCTGTGGATGAGTTTGATGATGTATCAAGGATTACAGGAATATCAGATATAGGAAAAGCTAGCTGGTTACATGCATTAAATCATAAAGCTGTTTCAAGAAAAATTGCACAAAAATTTGGTGGAAAATACGAGGATTATAACTTTATTGTAGCTCATTTAGGTTCTGGAATATCAATTGTAGCACATAAACAAGGCAAAATGATTGATGGAAGTGGTGGAAGATCTGATGGCCCATTTTCTCCAGAAAGAAGCGGTGGCTTACTTGCATATCCTCTTATAGAATTGTGTTACTCAGGAAAATATACTCATGATGAAATGGTCTCAAAAGTAAGTTCTATTGGAGGAATGTATGACTATTTAGGTACAAAAGACATGATAGAAATTGAAAACAGAATCAAGGAAGGTGATGAGAAGGCAAAACTTATAATGGATGCATTTATTTATCAAGTAGCAAAAGAAATCTCTATGTATGGAGCTTCACTTTCAGGAAATGTAGATAGAATTATTTTAACAGGAGGTATATCTCATTCGGAAATGGTAATTAAAGGAGTCATAGAAAAAGTGTCATATCTAGCTCCAGTAGAGATAGTACCAGGAGAGATGGAAATGGAAGCACTTGCTCTTGGAGCACTTAGAGTACTTAATGGAGAAGAAATAGCAAAAACTTATTAATATTTAGGAGAAAGAGTATGTTAAAAGATTTTAATAATTTATTGGAAGAGGCTAAAAAGCTTGAACCTGTTATTGTAAGTGTTGCTGTTGCAGAAGACAAAGAAGTATTAAAGGCTGTGAAATCAGCAACAGATTTAAATATTATAAAGCCAATTCTTGTAGGAGATAAGGATAAAATAGAAAATATATCGAGAGAAATTGGATTAAAAGGTCATGAAATAATAGGATGTCAAAATCCTGATGAATCAGTTAAAAAGGCTGTAGAAATAGTTAAGAATAAGGATGCTAAAATTCTTATGAAAGGATTAGTAAATACAAGTGTCTATATGAGAGCTATACTAAACAAAGAAACTGGTCTTAGAACAGGAAGATTATTAAGTTTACTTGCAGTATATGAATTACCTCAATACCACAAACTTCTTTATTGCACTGATAGTGGTATAAATGTATCACCAAATTTAAATCAAAAAAAAGATATAATGATAAATGCACTTCTCACTATGAAGAGTATTGGTATGGAAAATCCTAAAACTGCGATACTTACTGCAAATGAAATGGTAGACCCTAAAATACAATCTACAGTGGATGCCAACTTACTTGTGGAGATGGAAAAATCAGGAGAAATACCAAGTTGTATAGTAGAAGGTCCAATAGCATTTGATGTAGCATTTGATGCACATGCAGCAGAACATAAAGGTATTAAAAGCAATATCGCTGGTGATGTTGACTTATTAGTATTTCCAAATATAGAAGCAGGGAATATATTAGGAAAGTCATGGCTTAGATTTAATAAAGCTAAGTGGGCAGGTATAGTTTTAGGAGCAACAAATCCAATAATTTTAGGTTCACGTTCTGATACAGCTGAAATTAAAATAAATTCAATAGCATTAGCGTGCTTAGCATCACAATAAGAAATTATTATTAAGGAGGATAAAGTATTATGAAATATGCAAAAAGAATGGATATGGTAAAAGCTTCAGCTATAAGAGATTCTCAAAAGAAAATAGCTCAGAAGGTAGCAAGTGGTGGTACTGTTATATCTTTTGCGGCAGGACTTCCTGACCCAAATTTATTTCCAATAGAAGAGATAAGTGAAATAACTCAAAAAGTACTTAATGAAAGAGGAAAATTTGCCTTAGCATATGGACCTACTAAAGGTGAAGATGAGTTATTAGATTTATTAGTAAAAAGAATGAAAGAAGAAGAAAATATTGATACAAAAACAGAAAATATCATAATAACTACTGGGTCACAACAAGGTATCGCTCTTAGTGCTATGATTTTACTTGAAAAGGGAGATATAATAGTTACAGAAAATCCAAGTTACTTAGGTGCAATAAATGCATTTAGACCTTATGAATGTGATTTTTTAGGAGTAGATACAGACGAAGAAGGAATGGTAACAGATGAATTAGATAAATTATTATCTGAAAATTCTAATATAAAGGTAATCTATGTAATACCAACATTTCAAAATCCTACAGGAAAAACGTGGTCTCTACAAAGAAGAAAAGATTTTATGGAAGTTGTAAATAAATATGATGTCATAGTAATAGAAGATAATCCTTATGGAGAAATAAGATTCACACCAGAGCCTCTACCTACACTTAAATCACTTGATACTAAAGACAAAGTATTATATCTAGGGTCATTTTCAAAGGTATTATGTCCAGGATTTAGAGTTGCTTGGATGTGTGGTAATGTAGACATTATAGATAAAGCAGAACTTTTAAAACAAGGTATAGATTTACAGTCAAACCAATTTTCTCAAGTACAAGTAATAGAATTTTTAAAGAAATATAACTTAAATGAGCATATAGAAAAAATAAGAGCAGAGTATAAAAAAAGATGTCTATTGATGTTAGATGCTATGAAGAAACATTTCCCAGAGGAAGCTAAATATACAGAGCCAGATGGAGGAATGTTTATATGGGTTGAACTTCCTGAAAGCATAAATGTAGATGATTTACTAGATAAAGCCATTGATGCTGGAGTTGCTTATGTTTCTGGAGAATCTTTCTTTGCAAACAATGGTCCAAAGAATACTATGAGACTTAACTATACAACAATGTCAGAAGAACAAATTGTTAAAGGTGTTCAAATACTTGCAGAGGTTATAAAAAAAGAACTCAATTATGCTTGTGAATAAATATAAAAAGTGAGGGTTTAAATATGGGAGAAAAAGGGAACGGTATAAATTTTGGAAAGTTAATGTTTCAACTTGTTATTATAGCAATATCTTGGGAATTAGTTTATATTATACCATTTATCCAATATACATTATATGATCCAATCTTAAAAGCATTAGAATGTACAAATACTCAACTAGGTTTTCTACTTACGATTTATGGATTAGGAAATATATTTGGAGCTCCTATAGGAGGTTGGTTAGCAGATAGATTTGATTATAGAAAGATAATTTTAGGTTCTGTGTTTCTTAATGGAGTAGTATCATTTTTATTTGCATTTAATATGAACTATTCATTTGCAGTTGCAACTTGGGTAGGTTGTGCAATTACATCATTAGTTATGAACTATCCTTCTATGGTAAAGATACTTAGAGTTATAGGAAAAGATAATCAAGGTAAAGTTTATGGATTTAATGAAGCTATGGTTGGAGTTTCTGGAGTAGTAATGGGCGCAATATTCTTATATATTTATACATGCTTTGCAACTCCTGCATTGGGTATGAGATGGGTAATGATATCTCTAGGAATATTATCAATAGCAATGTGTCCAGTATTATGGTATGTAATTAAAGATGTAGATATTAGAGAAGATAAAGAAGAAGCAAGTGAAAAAATGTCTGCTGGTGATTTTATGACAGTACTAAAATCACCAAATACTTGGCTAGTAGGTATAAGTATATTCTGTGTATATTCATTCACAGTTACAATGTCTTATTTTACACCATATATAACATCAGTACTTGGAGGTTCTGTTGCACTATCTGGTGCATTAGCAATAATAAGACAGCATGGTCTAAAATTGTTTGGAGCACCATTTGGAGGATACTGTGCAGACAAATTAAAATCACCTACGAAAGTGCTTTTACCAATCTATGTATTTGGTATAGCAGTAATAATTTTATTCCTAGTATTACCTGCATCAACTCCAATGACTATATTCATAGCTCTAACATTTGTAGTAGGTATATTAGGTTACATGGGAAAAGGTATATACTATGCAGTTCAAGATGAAGTAAAAGTTCCAGTTAAATATTCAGCAACTACTATAGGTATAGCTGCAGCTTTAGGATTTTCACCAGATGTATTCCAATTTGCATTAATAGGATATTGGATAGATACTTATGGTAATAAAGGTTACACATACACATTTATATTCCAGATAGCAATTCTAATTATTGGAATATTATCTTGTTTATATATATTAAAGGTTAAGAAGAGAAGAGCAAGTAAATTAGAAGCTTAAATATTCAAATTTGGTGATTAAGTATATGTAAATATAATACTTATTTTGATGAATGTGATTGCATAAATAGCATAAAAAATATCAATAAATTAAGTTTTATAATAATGTTTAGAGAATAAAGCGTAAAAATCAAAATGTTATCAAGTTTTCTAGGTTTTAGCATAAAGTTACCCCTAAAGGTATAAAATTGAGTAGCAATTATTATCTATTTGCATATTTACATAAACCTATTTAATTTAAATTTTAAAAGAATTCCAAAAATAGATGGTAGTTGTACTCAATTTTACACCTAATAATAAATACGAAAATTTAAAATCTAACTAGATACTATTTAATTATATATCAATAATTGTATATTGTACTATTTATATAGTAACAATTTCAGGCTTTTCATTATATGTATTCCAATTTATATTGTTTGATTATTGGTCAAACACATATCGTTAAAAAGTTTATAAATTTATGTTTAGATATCGATTAATATTCTTGATTTTAGAAATAAATATTTGTAGATTGTGGATTAAAAATAATATAAATAAATAGAAGATAGATTTTTTAGATATATTAAGATAAAGATTATATAAAATATTGAAATATAGCTGTTTAAATTATTGTCTATAAATATAAAATGAATGGTGGTGAGTTAAGTGACCGATTTAGTTAACACCATTAATGGAATTGTTTGGTCACCCGTATTAGTTGTAATGTGTTTGTGTATAGGATTATATTTTTCATTGAAATTAAAATTTTTTCAAATAAGAGATGTAAAAGAGATGTTTACTCTCTTGCTTGAAGGAGATAGTTCTCATGTTGGGATATCATCATTCATCCAGCCAAACAAGGATTAGTTCAAGCATTTTCTGTTTATGTAGACACACTATTAATATGTATGGCTACAGGTATTATGATTGTAATAACAGGAATGTATAATGTTACAGGTGTTTGCACAACACTACCAGGTGTAGAGCCGGGTCCACAATATTAATAAATACATTACATCCGCAATTAGGTGATATTTTTATAGCAATAGTTTTATTATTATTTACATTTACAACTTTGTTAGCATTTTCATACATGATGGAGACTAATGTATCTTACTTAGTAACTAGAATTAAAGCAGAAAAACATGAAAGTACATAATTAATGTCTGTAGATTTATGCTTATAATATGTGCAGCAATGTGTTGTTTTATAGAGCCACTTATAAGTTGGGCACTAGGTGATATATGTATAGGGATATTAACATATATAAATTTAATTGCCATCTTTACATTAAAAAAACCAGCTATAAATGCATATTATGATTATCTAAGACAGAAAAAGATAGGAATTAAAAGGAATGATAGAACTTTTAACCCTATAGAACTGGATATAAAAAATGCTGAATTTTGGGAAAATAGATACCTAAAAGAGAATAAAGATAAACTAAATTAAAGTTATAATAGGATACAAAAATGAATAAATAAATTTAATGGGAGGTAAGATTGATATGAAAGAAAAAATAATACAAGTGGCAGATTTAAAGAAAGAAAAAATTTTAGGGCTATGTCAATCTTTATATGATGAACCAGAAATTGCCTTACAAGAATATAAGTCTGCTAAAAAAATAGCAGAATTTTTAAGAGAAGAGGGCTTTGAAGTTGAAGAAAATTTAGCAGGTATGGCTACAGCTTTTAAAGCAACTAAGAAAAATGGCGATGGACCAAGAATTACTTTTATAGCAGAATACGATGCTCTTCCAGGAAATGGTCATGCATGTGGACATCATTTAATAGCATCTATGGGAGTTGGAGCTGGAATAGCTCTTTCAAGTATACTAGATACTTACAAAGGAGAGGTAAGTATAATTGGGACGCCTGCTGAAGAAACTGGAGATGGAAAACCTTACTTGATAGAACATGGTGTATTTGATGGATATGATGCAGCAATGATGATACATCCAAATTCGAAGACTTGTGTAGCACCAGAAATTATAGCAATAGGAGGTCTAGATTTTATATTCACTGGAAAAGCATCTCATGCAGGAGCTAAGCCATATAATGGAATAAATGCCCTAGATGCAGTAGTATTACTATATAACAATATAAATGCACTAAGACAACAACTAGTAGATGGAACGAGAATACATGGTATTATACTAGAAGCAGGGACTGCTGCAAATGTAATACCTGATATGGGAAAAGTAAGATTAGAGATAAGGGCAAAAGAACAAAATTATTTTGATGAAGTAGTAGAAAAAGTGAAAAATTGTGCTAGAGGTGCTGCAATAGCTACTGGATGTGAACTTGAATTTTATCACTTTGAGCCAACTTGTCAAGGATTAAATGAAAACAAAGTTTTAACAGGTATATTTACAAAAATCATGGAAGAATTTGGAATATATGAAGACGATCAAGTAATGTTGGGTTCAACAGATATGGGAAATTTAAGTCAAATAATGCCATGTATACATCCTTTGATGAAGTTTTCTGAAAATGGAGAAGAACTACACACAAAAGAGTTTTTAGAAGCTTCTATAAATCAATATGCAAAAGATAGAGTGATTGATGGTATAAAAATATTAGCTTTAACAGGATTTAATTTATTTGAAAATCCAGAGTTATTGAAAAAAATGAAGGAAGAGTAGTATTTAGATTATTTTTATCATTTCAACAATGAAAAAGAGGCTTATCTGTTTTGGATATGTCCCTGTCAAGTAGACAGACTTAAAAAAGGCTATCTTTATGCGGAATGAGTTCGATATTCAATCGGACTCATTCCGTTTTTTAATTGTATCTTTCATTATTATAAAAATAAATATAATCATTTATTAGACTAATCATTTCCTTTGGATCTGTAGTATCAATTAAATATATTAATTCAGATTTAAAATGACTGAAAAAACTTTCTATAGGAGCATTATCCCAGCAGTTGCCCCTTCGGGACATAGATTGTATAATACCATTATCCTTAAGCCTTTTAGAGTAAGGTCTACTTGTATATTGTGAACCTTGATCTGTGTGTAAAATACAATCTTTAGCTAAATTCATATTTATTAGTTGATTTACTGTATTATTAACTAATTTGGAATTCATTTTTGTACTTATCTCATATGCGACTATTTCACCATTAAATAAATCTTTGGCTACATTCATATATAAGAATTTTTTACCGATAGGTATGTATGTTATATCCATACAAATTTTTTCTAATGGTTGATTAGCTGTAAATTCACGATTTAATATATTATCATATACCTCAGATGATTTAAACTTGCGTCTATATACTTTCTTTCTAATAATAGATTTAATTCCTAGTTCTTTCATCAACCTATATACTCTCTTATGATTAATAGGGGTATCAAGTATTTTATTTAAATAAGTACAAATTCTTTTTCTACCGTAAGTGCCTCTATATTTTTTATGTATTTCAATTATATAATCCTTAATAATTCTATCTTTGATACCTCTATCGGTAGATTTTTTAGAATAACTTAGCCATTTATACTAACCACTTCTTGACACACCTATCAACTTACACATACTAGAAATACTATACTTCCTAGACATAAGTTTAATTGTTTTAAATTTATCGCTTACTTTGACTTGTCCGATAGGCTACTTAACTTTTTTAAGAATTCATTCTCCATGCGTAAGTACTTCAATTCTTCTTCAACAGATTTAAATATTCTATTATCATTTTCTAGACTAATATTTTTAAATCTGCCCCTAGTTTCCTCATTAAATGCAATTTTACCTTTATTTTTATAATCTTTTACCCAGTTTTGAACTTGTGTTTTGCTTCTTATATTCAGCATCTCAGCAATTTTATATGATGAGTATCCTTCTTTTATATATAAGTTTACAGCTTTTAGTTTAAGTTCTTTGCTATATTTTTGTGTTTTTTAGACATAGAAAAACCCCCTTAGAGTATACGCTTTTTAGACCTATTATAATGGCCTTTTATTTAAATGTCTACTATAAGGGGATTATACTATATTTCTAAATCAGCCCTTTTAAATTTCTATATATTTTTGTTAGGATATTTTGTTTAGAAGTATATTATAGCTTATTTGTAATTATAAAAGATACTAGTATGTTTAATCTAAATTGGTTCTGCAACTTTGTATTCATATTAAAATAATATTATTAAAAATTTTAATATAAAATGAATTAAAATGACCAATTATGTATTATAATATTAACTGTAATACTAATATAGTTCTATTAATTAAAGAATTATCCCCCATTAATATATAATAAATATCTTTAAGCAAGAGAACTTAGTAAAAAATATATCGTATTCAGTAAAAAATCTGTTTACAGAATGATATATATAGTTATATAATATACTATATAAGATGCGAAAAGATAAAAAGTATAGCACAATGAAAGAAGGTGATTATTATTCAGCTTAATGAAAGACAGCTAAAAATTATAGATATAGTTAAGGAAAATGAACCAATAACGAGTGAAAGTATTGCCTCCAGGTTGAATGTGACTCGTGCTACACTTAGATCTGATTTAGCTATATTAACAATGACAGGAATATTAGACGCAAGACCAAAAGTTGGATATTTTTATTCAGGAGTCAGTGAAATTAATTTAATTGGTAAAAGTATAAAAGAAAAAACAGTAGAAGATATAATGAGCATGCCTGTACTAGCTAAGAAGGACGAAAGTATATATGATGTAATAGTCACTATGTTTTTATCTGATGTAGGGAGTATAGTTATTATAGATGAAAATGAAGAGCTATGTGGAGTTGTTTCCAGAAAAGACTTGTTAAAAGCAACTATAGGAGGTTCTGATATAAATAAGATGCCAATAGGTATGATAATGACAAGAACTCCAAATGTAGTTACTCTAACTAAAGGAGCAAGTGTTTTATTAGCTTCAAGAAAAATAATAGAACATGAAGTAGATTCGATTCCAATTGTTGAATATAAGGGAGAAGACAAAAATCATATGAGAGTTGTTGGGAGAATATCAAAAACCAACATAACTAAGCTATTCTTAGAAATAGTTGACAATTAAGGAGGTATGCTGGTGAAAAACCTAATTATATATGCAGTATCAGATTCAGTAGGGGAGACTGCACAACAAGTTGCAAAAGCATGTATGTCACAGTTTTATGTGAATGAAACTTATGAAATAAAAAGATTTCCATACATGATTAATAAAGGAGTACTACTTGAAACTTTGGAAAATGCAAAAGCTGAAAACGCTTTGATTGTATATACATTAGTTGATGAAGAATTATGCAGTATTGTTGAAAGATATTGTGAAAGAGAAGGTCTTAGTTCTATAGACTTGATGACAGATATACTAAGAGAGATAAGCAAGAGAACAGGAAGAAAACCTAAAAGAGAAGCTGGTATAATTAGAAAATTAGACGAATCTTACTTTAAGAGAGTTGAAGCTATAGAGTTTGCAGTAAAATATGATGATGGGAAAGACCCTAGAGGTGTTCTTCAAGCAGACATAATTTTAGTGGGAATTTCAAGAACATCTAAGACTCCTTTGAGTATGTATTTAGCTAATAAAAATATAAAAGTAGCTAATGTTCCATTAGTTCCAGAAATACCAATTCCTAAAGAAGTATTTGAGATAGATACTAAGAAGATAATAGGTCTTACTAATTCACCTGAAAAGCTGAATGAAATAAGAACTCAAAGATTAAAAGCTTTAGGTTTATCTAGTAAAGCAAACTATGCTAATTTAGAAAGAATACTTCAGGAGTTAGATTATTCAGAAGAAATAATGAAAAGAATTGGATGCCCAGTAATAAATGTTTCAAATAAGGCAATAGAAGAAACAGCAGGTATAATTTTAGACATAATGAAAGAAAATGGTCTAAAGATATACAAAGAAATAGAAATTTAATAATGTCTATTAATAAAAATAATATAAATTAAAATAAAAAGATTAATGGGGGATTTAACAATGGAAACTAAGTATGTTTATAGTTTTGGTGAAGGAAGCAAAGACATGAAATCTTTACTAGGAGGTAAAGGTGCCAATTTAGCAGAAATGACTAAGATAGGCTTACCTGTTCCTCCTGGATTCACTATAACAACAGAAGCATGTAATGATTATTATGTTAACAATGAAAGTATAAGAGCAGAGATAATAAAAGAAATAGAAGAGCATTTAGCTACTTTAGAAAAAGACTTAAATAAAACATTAGGATGCAATAAGAATCCATTATTAGTATCAGTTCGTTCTGGTGCAGTATTCTCTATGCCAGGAATGATGGATACAATTCTTAACCTAGGTCTTAATGACAATAGTGTTGTTGGTCTAGCAGAGGCTACACAAAATGAAAGATTTGCATATGATAGTTACAGAAGATTCATACAAATGTTTTCTGATGTTGCTATGGAAGTTCCAAAATATAAATTTGAAAATGTATTAGACAGAGTAAAAGAAGCAAAAGGATACACAGTTGATACAGAACTTACAACTGATGATTTAAAAGAAATAGTAAAAGAATTTAAAGCAATTTATAAAAAAGAAATAAAAAGTGATTTCCCACAAGACCCAAAAGAGCAATTAATGCTTGCTATAGAGGCTGTATTTAGATCATGGAATAACCCTCGTGCAATCGTATACCGCAAATTGAATGATATAGCTCATAACTTAGGAACAGCAGTAAATATTCAATCAATGGTATTTGGTAATATGGGAGAGACTAGTGGTACAGGTGTTGCATTTACTAGAAATCCAGCTACAGGAGAAAACAAATTATTTGGTGAATTCTTGATGAATGCACAAGGTGAAGACGTTGTTGCAGGTATAAGAACTCCTCAAAATATATCAACTCTTGCTGATGTAATGCCAGTTGTATTCGATGAATTCGTAAAAATTACTCATATACTTGAAGGTCACTATAAAGATATGCAAGATATAGAGTTTACTATAGAAAATGAAAGATTATATATATTACAAACTAGAAATGGTAAGAGAACAGCAGCAGCAGCAATAAATGTAGTGGTTGATTTAGTTGAAGCTGAAATAATTGATGAAAAAGAAGCTATAATGAGAATTGAACCTAATCAATTAGACCAATTATTACATCCAAAATTTGAAGATAATGCATTAAAAGAAGCTAAGGTTATAGCAAAAGGTTTACCAGCATCACCAGGTGCAGCAAGTGGTAAAGTTTATTTCAATGCTGATGATGTAGTAAAAGCAAATGAAAAAGGAGAAAAAGTAGTTTTAGTTAGACTAGAGACATCTCCAGAAGATATAGAAGGTATGGTTAAAGCTGAAGGAATTCTTACAGCTAGAGGTGGAATGACATCACATGCAGCAGTTGTTGCTAGAGGTATGGGTAAATGTTGTGTTGCTGGATGTGGAGAAATAAAAGTTGATGAGTTTAATAAAGAAATAAGAGCACTTGATGATGTAGTTATAAAAGAAGGAGAATACATTTCTATAGATGGTTCTACAGGAAATGTGTACCTAGGAGATGTTAAGAAAACAGAAGTATCTTTAACTGGAAACTTTGAAAAATTAATGAACTGGGTAGATAAACACAAATGTATGATGGTTAGAACGAATGCAGATAATCCTAGAGATGCTCGTGCAGCTATAGAGTTTGGTGCTGAAGGTATAGGTCTATGTAGAACTGAGCATATGTTCTTTGATGAGGCTAGATTACCAGCAGTTAGAGAAATGATATTATCTAATACAGTAGAACAAAGAGAAAAAGCTCTTGAAAAAATATTACCAATGCAAAGAGAAGATTTTGTAGAGTTATTCAAAGTTATGGATGGAAAACCAGTTAATATAAGATTACTAGACCCACCACTACATGAATTCTTACCTCATGATGATGAGACTATAGAAGAACTTTCAAAATCTATGGGAATAAAAGTAAGTGATATTAAGAAGAGAATAGTTGACTTAGACGAATTTAACCCAATGCTTGGACACAGAGGTTGTAGACTTGCAATAACTTATCCTGAAATATGTGTAATGCAATCTAAAGCTATAATACAAGGAGCTATAGAAGCAATAAGAGCAGGTGTTAAAGTTTCTCCAGAAATAATGGTTCCATTAGTTGGAGAAGTAAATGAGTTAAAGATAATAAGAAAAATGATAGTAGAAACTGTTGATGCTATAATGAAAGAAGAAGGTGTAGAAGTTCCTTATACTGTAGGTACTATGATAGAAATACCTAGAGCTTGTTTAACTGCTGATGAAATAGCACAAGAAGCAGACTTCTTCAGCTTTGGTACTAATGACTTAACACAAATGGCATTTGGATATTCAAGAGATGATGCTGGTAAATTCTTAGGTCAATACGTAGATGAAGAAATACTAGAAAAAGACCCATTCCAAGTACTAGACCAAAATGGTGTTGGTAAATTAGTTAAGATGGGAGCTAAATTAGGTAGAGAAGTTAAACCAGAATTAAAACTAGGAATATGTGGAGAGCATGGTGGAGAACCATCTTCAGTAGAGTTCTGTTATAGTGTAGGACTTAACTATGTATCTTGTTCACCATTTAGAGTGCCAATTGCTAGACTTGCAGCAGCTCAAGCATCTATAAAAAATCCTAGATAATAATAGGCTGTAAGATATATAACTAAATTAAAATAATATCCCCTATTGTTCAACGTATCAAATTAAGTATTTGTAAGTTGAATATAGGGGATTTTTATTTTATTATAAAAATCTAACTTATATAGTTGTAAATGAAACGTATTTAATTATATTGCATATATTATTGTAGAGAGAAATTTCAACTATCAATTAAATTGAGTTTACTGGAGGGGATAAAGTTGACAAAGTGTCCTAAATGTGGAAAGGAAGTATCATCACGTCCAGGTAGTATATGCCCACGATGTGGATTTAAAGTAGCAGAAGAGAGTCTAAAAATAAGATGTCCAGAATCTAGTTGTAGGGCTTTGGTATCTAGGAAGCTAGATTATTGTCCTAAATGTGGATGCAAACTTAGAGGATATAATATTTCTGAATTTGTTAATATGGTAAGATGTAAAATAGATGAGACATTTGATAAAAGATAATTAAATTTAGAGTTAAACTTTTGGGGGTGACTCAAAATGAACTTTTTAGTTTATGAGGCACTCTTTTTTGTATGAAATCAAATATATTTTCATCATTTCAACAATGAAAAAGAGGCTTATCTCTATTTTGAGACAGCCTCTATAAAAGTATACGGTTTTACAAGTAATTATATTTTTGATAATTTATTTCCATTATTTGTTTTATCAAACATATGTTGAAAAATCTTTCTATTTACCAGGATTACTTCCAGTATTAAGTATCCAAGGTTTCTCTATACCATTTTTTAATGAGTTATAATTCACAATAAGTGTGTCATAGTTATTTTTAGCATCATCATTACTTACTACTTGTTTTTTATAATCAGTTAAAGTAATTAATCCTAAATCATATCTTAATTTAGTATTTTTTAATTGTTTTTCTGATAAATCAAGTTGTTTTTTAGTAATTTGAATTGTATCTTCTAAAGCGAGTAATTGAGCATAGCTATCAATTAATCCTTTTTTAAGAGCTTTTTTACTGTCTTCTAATGTTACTAGAGCATTTTCAGTATTATATTTTTGTTGAAGATAATTTGCATAAGTAGTAAGACCGGCAGCATAAGTTTGTCTTTCAAGATTATATGCTTCAACTTTGTTTTTATATTGCTCATAATCCTTTTTATACTTATTCATAAGAATATCATATTCAGCATCAGTTAGACTTCCTTGTTCTGGTTTTGTAGGAGCAACTGGTCTTGTAAGACTAGGTCTATCTGGTAAATCTGCTTTGTACTCATCTTTATCATTAAAACTTTCCTCTGTACGTTCCAAAATCAATTGGTCGTATTTTAAATATTCATTAACCTTACCTTCCATATATGAATCAACTGAGCCACCTACTCTAAAAGACTCAAATCTATATTCTTTATCCAATTGATAATTATTTAAATCTATATTAGTCAATAACTTAAAATAGTCTTGGTTGTTTTTTAGTTCTTGAAGTTTAGCTTTTTGAGTATTTTGTAGTGTTTGAAGTTCAAGTTCAGCTGATTCAGTTTCTAAAGATGTTACCAACCCCAAATCTTTTTTTAATTTCATATCTTTAATTTCTTTAGTTTTTATCTCAAGATTATTTTTTATCTTATCTAACTCATTTTCTCTTGAAACTAAATCATTGTATTTATTAGTAATATCATTAGCTATTTGGTCTTCCATAAATCCTTTAGCCTGTTCACTTTGATTTTTAAGAAGTCCAATTTGGTCATATGGGAATGAATTGCTACCTTCACTATATCTATCAATTTCATCTTGTACTTCTAACTTTTCTTTTAACATCTTTATTTCTTCTGATTTCATTTTTAATTTTTCACTATTTTTAAGTGCAGCACTTACAGCATCTCTAGCAGTAAAAATTTCCTTTTCAGATGTTCTTTTAGTTGAGTTATTTACAATAGAATTATCAACTTTATTTATAGAAGAAGTATTATTATTTGCGTAAACTGGCATAAGATTGGCTGTTATTATACCAACACCACATCCAATTGCAACTATTTTACTAACTTTTTTATTCAATACAATCACCCTCCATTCTATTTAAACTTTAGCTTTCAATTTTGGTTTCTTTATTATTTTACGCTTTATATTTCCTATTTTATCTGTTATCTTACCAAATATTTTAGGAATTTTGTCTGAAAACTTATTCTCCCATTTATCAAAGATTAAGTATATAGTAGGTATAAGTACCAAAGTTATAAGTGTAGATACAGTCAGACCACCCATTATAACTATAGCTAGTGGTTGCATAGTTTCTCCACCTTCGCCAAGAGATAGTGCTGTTGGTAACATACCTAAAATTGTTGTTGCTGTAGTCATTAGAACTGGTCTTAATCTTGCTGCACAACCAATTGAAACCAATCCAATTAAATCATTATTATGATTTGCTTTTCTAAGTTGCTCTATATAGTCAATAAGAACTATACCATTATTAACAACGATACCTATAAGTAAGATTATACCTAGCATACCTACAGTACTTAAACTTTGACCACTAACTAGAAGAGAAAGCACAACTCCAACAAATGCAAATGGAACACAGAACATAATTATAAATGGTTTACTAAATGATTCAAACTGAGCTACCATTACCATATAAACTAGTGCTATAGCTATGACCATTGAAAATCCAAGGCTCGCCATAGATTCATTCATCATTTCTGTTTCGCCACCAACACCTATAGAGTAATCTTTAGGAATTACCATTTTGTTTGTTTTTTCTAGAGCTAGTTTTGTAGCAGTACCAGCATCTAAATTGTCAAGTGTAGCAGTTATATTTACAGAAAAATCTCCATCAGTTCTAGATATAGATTGTAGACCATTTGCCATTTTTATATCTGAAAAAGCACCAAGAGGAACTTCTTTTCCAGTTGAAGAGTTTACTTTTAGTTGTTTTATATCTTCCAAATTATCAATAGTATCTGCTTTAAATTTTAGATTTACGTCCACTTTGTAATCGTCAATAGTAGCAGTAGTTACTGAGTCACCATTTATTGCTGTACGTAACATACCTGCGATTTCAGCAGTATTCACGCCATATTCTTGAGCCTTATGTTTATCTATCGTAAATTGAGCTTCTTGTGTTGTATCTGTAAGAGAAGTTTCAACATTTCTAAATCCTTTTATAGAGCTGAATTCTTTTTCCACTTCTTTTCCTAATATTTTTAATACATCTAAATCAGGACCTTTCATTTCTAATGTGAAGTCTGCTCCTCCAGCTCCACCCATGACACTACTGTTTTGACTTACATTTATTTTACAATCTGGTACAGTAGCCACTCTATCAATTATTTCTTTTTCTACTTCATCGGTAGTTCTTTTTCTATTTTTTTGAGATTCTAATTCAATTGATATATTTGCTGTATTATTATTTGAATCTGATGTCAAAGTTGTTATTAAAGTTTTAATTTCTGGAATATCTGAAACTTTTTTCTCAGTCATAGATACATAATAATCATTGGATTCTAGGCTAAGACCTTTTGGAAGTTCTATAGAAATAGATAATTCTCCCTTGTCTGCTGCAGGCATAAAGTCCATACCTATGAATCCCATTCCAAATAATGAAGCTACAAAAATAAGTAAACTTGATATTACAACTAAACGTTGATGTCTTAAACATACACTTAATAATTTTTTATATGCTTCACTTACTTTATCGAATATAGGGCTATCTTTTTCTTGCATTTTTTGGCTATTTTTACCTCTACTTAATTTTGCAAATACACTAGGAACAAGCGTAATTGCACCTATAAAAGAGAAGGCTAGGGAAGCTATAAGTGTTTTACCCAATGCTCCAAAAGTTATTTTGGCTATACCATCTGTAAACATAATAGGTAAGAATATTGCTATAGTAGTTAATGTAGATGCAAGTATCGCATTTGTTACAGTTCTTGTTCCCTCAATAGCACATTCATCAATACTCAACCGACCACTTTTCCTATATTTAAATATATTTTCAATTACAACTGTAGCATTATCAACAACCATACCAACCGAAATTACCAGTGAACTTGCAGTAATAAGATTTAAACTTTCGCCAGTAAAGTAGAGAATTGCTATAGCACCTATTATAGAAATTGGTATTGCAACTGCAACAACTAGTGAAGCTCTTACACTTTTTAGGAAAGCAAATATTACAATAAATGCAATAACAGCACTTATAAGCAAGTTGCTCATTACACTGTTTATTGATTCACTTATGTATGAACTTGTGTCATTAGCAATTTTAATTTTAAACTGAGGATTTTCTTTATTCAATTCATCTACATATTTGTATGCACTCTGCATAACTTTTACAGTGTTGGCATCTTGTTGTTTAGAAATATCTATTACCAAACTGTCTTTTCCATTGTATCTATAAATACTATCTTTGTCTGCATATCCATAATCTACACTACAAAGATTATCTAATCTAACTGTATTTCCTCCTTTTACAGGAATTTGAATCTGTTTTATGTCATCTAAGGATTCTAATTTATCAATTGCTCTTAAAACTATTTTATCCTCACCTTGGGTAATTGAACCATAGGGGAATGTTTTATTACTAGATGATAGGACACCTTTTATAGTGGATAAACTAACTCCATAATTTGAAAGAACAGCTGGGTCAGCTATTACATTAACCTGTGCTTTTTCTCCACCTTTAAGGTCTGCTGAAGTAACACCATCTATAGATTCTATTTTAGGTTGAATTACATCTTCAGCGTATTTTCTTAATGCTTGTGAACTATTTTCATTGCCTCCAGATATGACAAGTTGACCTATGGCTTGTGCATTCATATCAAGCTTTAAAACTGTTGGTTTAGCTGCATCATCTGGAAGACTGGTCTGTAATGCATCAACTTTAGACCTAACATCATTCATTATTTCATCCAAATTAGTTCCAAATTCAAATTGAGCCACTACCATAGAAACACTCTCTTGTGAACTTGATATAGTAGATTTTACATTTGAAACGGCTGATAAACTTTCATCAACTTTTTGACTAATTTGTTCATCAACGTCTTGAGGACCAGCACCTGTCCAAGTAGTCATAACCATTACAACAGGTATTTCTATATCAGGCATTAGATTTATTGACATTTTCTTATATCCAATACCACCAAAAACTATTAATACTAAAAAGACCATTATGATTGTGAGAGGACGCTTAACGGAAGTATGTGTTAAATTCATAGTACTATTTCTCCTTTTCTACAGGAAATATCTTAGTTCCATCAGAAATAAGACTTATCCCTCCAATAACCACTGTATCTTTATCACTTACACCACTTTTAATTTCTATTTTATCCTCTGTTACAATTCCAGTTTGAACTAATTTTTTCTGTGCTATATTATCTTTCTTTGCTATGTATACATATTTTTTTCCATTTTCTTCAAATATTGCCTTTTTAGGTACTGTAACAGCACCATTTTCTTTTTCAACACTTAGGTTTACTTGAGCAGACATACCTGCTTTAAACTTGTTGTTTGTATTATTAACAAGCACTTTAACAGGATATAAAGATGTCTGAGGGTCAACTACTGAAGGTACATAATCTATTTTTCCTAAAACTCTTTGGTCTTCAATTATAACATCTACATTTCCATCCTTCTTAAATTTACCTATATCTGATTCTGCCACATTTAAATTAACTTCTAATATATTAGGATTAGAAATAATAAAAGCTGGTTGTGATTGTGTTATCATTTCTTTTGAATCAAAGTTTTTAGCAGTTATTGTACCATCTACTGGAGATGTTAATGTTAATTTGTCTAAGTTACTCATTGCTAAATTATATGATACCTGAGCTTGGTCAAGCTGTTTTTTAGCAAGTGCCTTAGCTTGAGGTATACTCTTTGAAGTTGCTGTATCGTATGCTCTTTGAGCAGAATCTAGTTGTTGTTTTGTTTGTTCTAAAGAAAACTCTATTTTTTTAAATTGGTCCAAACTAATTACTTCCTGTTCATAAAGAATCTTATTATTGTCATAATTTCTTTGAGACTCATCATATTGAATCTTTGCATTGTCAAGAGCTGTTTTTGCTTGATTTACTTGAGCTTCTAATGAGCCACCAGTGGCACTTGAATAACTTGCTTTTGCTAAATCTAGTGATGCTTTACTTTGCTTTACACTATTTTCTAGCTCTGGACTGCTTATACTCAGTAATTCATCTCCTTTTCTTACGTTTTGCCCAAGTTTTACATAAACTTCTTGAACTGTGCCAACAGTCTGTGCAGTAACAGCTGTTTCATCTTTAACCTTTGTAGTTCCTGAGAAAGAATTTGTGTTTTCAATTTCTCCACCTACTGCCTTCTGAACAGAGACTGCTATTGGTTTCTCAGGTTCAGATTCTTCTGTTTTCCCACATCCAACTAAAAACAGTGAACTACACATTAAGAAAACTATTAAATATCTTTTCATATCTCCTCCTATTATATATTGCACACTAGCTTGTTGTAGAATTTAAAGTGTCTTATAATTTAAGTTTAGTTTTAGACTAATTAAAAAACTTCCCATTATTGGCAATTTATAATTCTCTAATTTGATTATAAATTTATAATTATTATGAGTCAATAACTTTTTCTTGTTTTAAATTTATTAATAGTTTATAATTTATACTATATAAACAACGAATGTTTTATTACACTATCTATTGAAGGGATGTTACAAATATGGATAACAACAATATACTTAAAATAGCGGACTCTTTTTTAGATTTTTTATTTGTGCTTGAGAATAATATATTTAAAGAAAGTGATTTGTTAAAAAAATTTCAAAATAACTCGGATATAATGAAAGCGTATTTTGAGGAATGTCCAATGGCTCCATCGCATGCTAAGGTAATTCTCTATCTTATGACATCTAATTCATCATCAATCTCTCAAATAGCCTCTAATTTAGGAATTTTAAAATCAAACATGACACCGATTATTGATAGATTAGTGGAACATGGTTTAGTCAATAAATTTCCTGACCCAAAAGATAGAAGAATTCTTAGGGTTGAATTAACAGATAAGGCATTTGAACTCTTTGATGCAGTAAAAGCTATTCTCAAAGAATCTCTAGTAAAAAAATTATCAAATCTTTCTGAGGAAGAGCTGACTTTATTAGATGAACATACATTAAAGTTATCAGAAATAGTAAAGAAATTAGGTTAGATTTGATTGTGGAAGTAACTATTAAGAAAATTTATTAAGAAAATTAAAACTTTACAAGAAAAGAAATAGCAGTAGTATAATATTCTATATTATACTACTGCTATTTCTTTTGTTATGAATATTTAGTTATCAAACTCTATTTTCCAGTTGAAATAGCCAGTATCCGGGTTTTTATTATATTTTAATGTAGCATTAAATTTATTACCATTTTTAGCAGTTAAAGATTTTACTTTTGTTTCACCTTTTTTTAAAATATTTTTGACCATTGTTTTGTTAACTTTCTTTTTATAAAGATTTAAATACTTATCATTTTTCCAAATAACAAATTTACATTCTTTATGATTTTTACAAGCAAATCCTTTGTCAAATTCCAGTACATCACCTTGACAAATAGGGCATTTACCAAGAGCTTGATTTTCATCACCATTTTTACTTTCTTTTTTGTTATCAGAATCTTTTGATATAGCAACTTCTTTTTCAGCATTAGTCACATCTTTTTTCTGTTTTTTTTCTTTTGTTTTAGTAAATTTTTTAGTTTTTGAATCGAAAGTATATGCTTCCGTGTTTATATTTTTTGAAGCATCTTGTTTTATAATATTGACATTTTGATATATAAAACTAATGATATTAGTAAGATATTCTTTTCTTGTGTATTTTCCTTTTTGAATATCGCTCAAGCTTTTTTCAAGTTTCCCAGTATAATCTACATCAAATAAGTCTTTCACAGGAAAAATCTCAACTAAATTTTTTCCAAGGTCTGTTATAGAATAAGATTTCCCTTTTTTCTTTACATAGCCTACTTGACTTATCTTCTTTAACACATCGGCACGTGTGGCTGATGTTCCAATTGAATATCCAGACAGCACTGTTGTATCTTCTTCAGGAACATTTTTACCACAATTTTTCATTGCTTTTAAAAGAGTGTCCTCTGTATATGGTTTAGGTGGAGTAGTTTGCTTAGTTAATGGTTTTATTTCTAATACATCAACAATATCATCTTTATTTACAAGTGGGAGTAAATCGTTTTTTTCTTCCTTATTATATACCTCAAGATATCCTTTTGCTTTGAGTACCTTACCTTTTGTTAAGAAAGTACAATTATCTACTTCAGTCTTAATTTCTGTATTCTCATATTCAGCAGGAGGCATAAAGTTTGCTATAAATCTATCTTTTATAGCATCATAAACTAATTGTTCATCCTTAGATAAACTCTTTGGAATTATATAAGTTGGAATTATAGCACTATGGGAGTCTACTTTAGAAGAATCGAAGACCCTTTTAGTTTTAGAAAATTTAATTTTATTTTCATATTCAAGGCCAACCTTTAGCTTATCTAGAGTTTGAGAAGCTTTTGAAGCCAAACTTTCTTCTAGAAAGATAGAATCAGTTCTAGGGTAGGTTATATATCCACCCTTACCATTACCCTCATAAAGAGACTGACAGACATTTAAAACCTTATCAGATGTAAAATTGGAATACTTAGAAGTTATATATCCTTGAAGTGATGTCAAACTAAAAAGTTTTGGTGCATATTCTTTTGACATCGTAACTTTTTTATCTAGTATTTTACCAGTTTCAGATGTAATTGAAGCTATAATTTTATTTGCATCTTCAAGTGTATCAAATTTACTTTCTTTTCCTTTAATATATTTACCTTTATATTCACCAGTTTCAGCTTTAAAATGACCTTCTATTTCATAATAGGTTTTAGGAACAAAGTTTAGTATTTCCATATCTCTATCATAGACTAATTTAACTGTTGGAAGAATTACTCTACCTATATTTAGTAATTTTCCATTTCCATATTTCAATGTAGCAACAGAAGTAAAGTTTATTCCAATCAACCAATCAGTAATAAGTCTTGTATACCCAGCAGCTTGAAGATTTCTCATCTCATCTTCATCTTTTAAGTTTTTTATACCTCTTGTAATGTCTTCTGGTGTCCATTCATTTACCAAAATCCTTTTTACTGGTTTTTTATTTTTTGCAAGTAAAAATATTAAAAATGCTATAAGTTCTCCTTCTCGGTCATTATCAGTAGCATTTATTACATATTCTACATCTTTTCTATTCAAAAGTTTTTTTACAGTGTTGAATTGTTTGGTTTTAGAACTATCAATCTTAAATTTAAACTTATCTTCAGGAACAAATGGGAAATTGTTCATTTTCCAAGAGCCAGAATATTTATCTTTATCATAATCTTTCATATCATATAATGATACTAAGTGTCCAACTGCATAAGTAATTATATAATCATTTCCTTCAAAGTAACCATCTTGTCTGGTCTTTGCACCTAAAAATGATGCTATAGTTTTTGCAACAGATGGTTTCTCAGCGAGTACAAGTTTCATAAAAAATCCTCCTTTAAAACACTAATAATTATATTACCACAAAAAAATAAAAAACTTCAAGAGGTCGAAATTTAAGTTATAATATTTATAGAAAGTTGAAAGGAGATATAAAATGTACAATTTGAAAGTAAAAAAACTAAATGATGATGCTATAATACCTAATTTTGCTCACAAAGGTGATGCTGGTATGGATTTGTATTCTATAGAAGAGGTTATAATACCTTCTGGGGAGACTAAACTTATTAAAACTGGAATCTGTATAGAGCTTCCTGCTATGACAGAAGCACAGGTAAGACCTAGAAGTGGCCTTGCTTTAAAACATTCTATTACTGTATTAAATACACCAGGAACTATTGATGAAGGATATAGAGGAGAGCTTAAAATTATATTAATAAATCATGGCAAAAGTGATTTTAAGGTTGAAAAACATATGAAAATTGCTCAAATGATAGTAAAACCTATTTATGATATCAACATAGAAGAAGTTAAAGAGTTAAGTGACTCTGAAAGAGGAAAAGGTGGGTTTGGTTCAACAGGATTTTAAAAGTTACAAAAAAGTTAAAAAATATAGTCATCTTTTGAAAAGATAAAAGATGGCTATATTGCTAAATTACAGGCTGTTAATAATTAAAATTCATTTATGGTAATTTGTGGTAAATAAATATTACTATAGACAAATAGTTACAAATTTGTAATAATATTAATATAAAAGAAATAATTGATATTTTAGTATAGTGTCAATTATTTTTTTTATATTTAGAAATGAAATAAAGCTAGTAGAAAAGAGGAGATGAGTGGAAAGTTATGAATTTTAATCAAAAGAAAATAGCAGCCAGTATAATGGCAACTGCGATAATAATGCCTACCATGGGGAACTTAGCATATGCTAATGAGTCTGAATTAGAAAGTGTAAGTATAGAAAGCAGAACAATAACAGGAAATGCAGTAAATTTTAGAAAAGGACCAGGTACAAACCATGAATCAATAGGGAAACTTTATAAAGGTGATAAAGTTGAGTATGTAGGAAAAGATGGTTCTTGGATAAAAGTTAAATATAATGGAAACACAGGTTATGTGCATGGAAATTATGTAGGAATAAATAACCTTGGAAATAGTAATGAAAGTAATGATGCTTCAGTTAAGTCAACAAAAGTTGTAACAGCAAAAGGATTAAATTTTAGAACAGGACCAAGCACAAGTAGTTCTAAAATATCTACACTAGGATACGGAACTGAAGTTGGATACATATCTGAGTCAAATGGATGGTCAAAAATAAGTTCTAATGGTAGAGTGGGTTATGTTTCAAGTAAATATTTAGGAACTAGTGTAAATGACTCTACAAATGAAAATGCTGGAAACAGTTCAAATGACCTTGTAAAGGGTACAAAGGTAGTAACAGCAAAGTCATTGAACCTTAGAACAGGGCCAGGTACAGGTCATTCTAAAATAGGTACATTAAGCTATGGTACTGAGGTTGGAAGTATTTCTGAAAATGGAGGATGGACAAAAGTAAGTCATGGTAATCAAACCGGATATGTATCAAGTCAATACCTTGCTGAAAAAGGTTCGGTTGATACCTCAATTCCATCTTATTCGACTAATTCTCCAAGTCAGGGAGCTGATAGTGTAATAAGTTTTGCAAAGACACTACTTGGAAAACCATATGTATGGGGAGCAGAAGGTCCAAGTAGTTTTGACTGTTCTGGATTCACACAATATGTTATGAAAAAATCTGCAGGAGTTAGTATTCCAAGAGTATCTAGAGACCAAAGTAAGTATGGAACATATGTAAATAGAGGAGACCTTAGAAGCGGAGATTTAGTATTCTTTGATACACAAGGTTCAAATAATGGTTCTGTAAGTCATGTTGGAATATACATAGGAAATGGAGATATGATACATGCATCTTCAGGTTCATCAAAAAAGGTAACAATATCTAATATAAATAGTAGTTACTATTCAAGCAGATATGTAAACGCAAGAAGAGTTTTATAATTATTTTTTATTACAAAACTTTAATAAATAGATTTTTCTTTATTGCTTATAATATGAAAGCAGGTACAATATTGATAGTCTCATAGATTATAATCTATGTTGCTATTTGATTGGTACCTGCTTTTTTTATTTATTTTCTCTGTTTCTAAAAAATAAGTTGTATTTATATTTTTTATAAATTTTAACACAAACAGTAAATTATAAATTATCAAATAATAGTAGTTTATATAAATAAAAATTTTAGAACATTTTTTGAGATTCTTCTAACTCGTAAGCGTCCATTAAAGCTTCACCAAATCTTTGATAGTGAATTATTTCTCTTTGACCTAAGAATTTTAGTACATCTATAACATCAACATCATCTGTTAGATTTATAAGCTGATAATAAGTTGCAAGTGCTTTTTGTTCAGCTGCCATATCCTCATGTAAATCGGTTACAGGATTTGACATAACTGCTATAGGTCTTACATCAAATGGAACACCATTTGAATCTGTTGGATAAATTCCGTATCCATTTTGTGCATAGTTTGAACCAAGACCTGCAGCCTTTAACTCTTCTGGGCTTGCATCAGAAGTCAACTGATAAACCATAGTACATATAAGCTCAACGTGAGCTAACTCTTCTGTACCGATGTCTGTTAAAAGTGCACGCATATTACCAGTAGGCATTGTATATCTTTGGCTTAAATATCTCAAAGATGCAGCAAGCTCTCCATTTGGTCCACCAAATTGAGTTATAAGAAATTTAGCCATTCTAGGGTCGCAAGTTTTTATATTAACTGGGTGTTGTATAGTTTTCTGATATATCCACATGAATTTTCAATCCTCCAATACTTAATGTCTAATAATTAAATTCTCTGTCCCAAGGCCAAGGTTGGTCAGCCCATTGCCAAGGGCATCTACTTGGAGCATACCCAAAGTTAGTTAAAGGACCGTATTTATTTTCGTAAGCATATCTAGCTTGCGCAAATTGGTTACATAATGAATTGTAAGTATTGATAGCGTTTTTATCATCAGGGTGATTGTCTAAATATAAGTTCATATCAACACATGCAAAAGATGTTTCCTGAACTTTTCTCATAAGTTCAGCTCTAGATGAATCTTTCATTATCTTCTACCTCCTCTATATTTTTTTGGCTTAGCATATAATTCTTTGTTGTACATTTCAGATTCTAATAAGTTTAGTTCTGGGAATATAGTTCCAAATTTTAATGCATCAGAAAGGCAGTACATTTCTGTGAAAATTTGATTATTAATGTATGGTCTAGCCAAAGATGGACCACAATTTTTTTTGATATCTCTATTCTTATTTTCCAAGATGAAAACCTCCTTGTTGTAAATAGATAGGTAACTCTATCTAGTGTATAATATTCAATCATTTAAAAATCGTTACTCATAATAAAATATTAAATGAGAAAAATAAAAAAGATAATAAAAGAAAGAGGTTATTTATGTTATTATAAGTTTATGTGTTATTGTAAACTATAAATTATTTATTAAAATTAAAGTAAAAATTATAGTATTTTATGGATGAAGGTAGACTTTTTTGTAAAATATTATTAACATAAATATACGAGGTGATTAGATGAGTGAGCTATCAGGAAAAGGCTGTGAAATTATAGTTCCTTTTGAGGAAAGGCTTCCAGTAAGAGATATAGAAAAAAGTATAATAAAAAAATATAGAAAAAATTTATGGTCCAAGTTTATGAAGGCAATAAGAGATTATAAATTAGTTGAAGAAGGGGATAAGATAGCTGTAGCAATTTCTGGTGGAAAAGACAGTATTCTTATGGCTAAAATGTTTCAAGAGTTAAAAAAGCATGGACAAGTTAATTTTGATGTTGAATTTATTGCTATGGACCCTGGATACCATGCAAATATAAGACAATTACTTATAGATAATTGTGAATATCTAAATATACCAATACACTTATTTGATTCAAGAATATTTGAAATAGCAGATGAAATAGCAAAAGATTATCCATGTTATATGTGTGCAAGAATGAGGAGAGGAGCATTATATTCAAAGGCAGAAGAATTAGGGTGTAATAAACTTGCATTAGGTCATCATTATGATGATGTAATAGAAACAACAATGCTTAATTTATTATGTGCTGGTAATTTTAAAACAATGCTTCCGAAACTTAATTCCACTAATTTTGAAGGTATAAAAATCATAAGACCACTTTATTATATAAGGGAAGAACATATTATAAGATTTATTCAAAATAGTGGGATATGGCCATTAAATTGTGCATGTATGGTTGCTGCTAAAAAAACAGGTAATAAGAGATATGAGATAAAAGACTTAATAAAGAGTCTAGAACCAAACTTTAAAAATGTAGAAAAGTCTATATTTAAGGCGGCAGAAAATGTAAATCTTGATTCAGTACTTGGCTGGCAAAAGGATGGAGAAAAACATTCTTTCTTAGAAGAATTTGAATAAAAATAATTGAAAAGAATCACTATAAACAATTGGAAAGGGTGTTTATATTGAAAAGAGTATATATAGATTTTGAAATGAATATGCCAAATTCTAAATCAAAGAGAGCAGTATTAAATTCTGATATAATTGCAATTGGAGCAGTTATGTATAATGAGAAAACAAAAAATATTGATAAATTTAAATCTTTAATAAGACCAGTAAGTAATGAAGAGTTGTATCCTCATATACAGGAATTAACACATATATCTTCAGACGAATTGAAGAATGCACCAAGTTATGAAGAGGTCATGAGAAAGTTTAAAAAATGGCTTGGCGTATTTTCTGAAATTGAAGGAATATATACTTTTGGTAATTTAGATTTGACATGTTTCAATAACACAGATATGAGAAATTCTAAGAAAAATAACCATCCAAGATTTGTAAATAATATTAGAGATTTATTTGTAGACATAAAAGAAAAATATATAAATTGTGGTATGAGATGTATGAACTACATATCATTAAAAAATTTACTTGAATTTGCTAACTTAGAGTTTAGTGGAGATGCTCATGACCCATTAAATGATGCATATAATTTATTTATTTTGGATGAGGCAATCACAAATAATAGAGATATACAAAATCTTTTGATAATACGAGATATAATAAGACCACCATTCAACGATATAAATTGTGATTTAGATAATTGTTTCGATAAATTTAAGGAGTCACTGTATAAAAAAGAAGGAAATTATAATATTATGGATTTTTCGATTGAGATAATAAAAACTGTGAGAATGTACTTATCAACAGTCATAGATATAAATATACAGAATTTAGAGGTTATGAAGGATATAAGTAAAAAATTAGATACTATAGATAAATTGAAAGATATAAAAGAAGGTTATTTTTATTTATTAGAAGATGTGTATTTTGATATGAAAGATATACTAGAAGATTTAATGCTTTATAGAGTACATGAAGACGAGTATAAGTATGAGATAGAAAATATAATAAAAATGTTTGATGAAGACTTATATAATGAAAAAATATATATAAATAAAGATGATGACTTAAATGTTGTTAATAAAGGATAGGAAATTATAGATAATAGAGCAAAACTTGATGGTTATAGCAATTTTTTATGAGATTAAAACTAAATTAGTATAAAAATATGTAAAATAATAAAAAATGGGAGCGTCTCAAAATGAACCTTTTAGCTCATGAGGCACTCTTTTTTCTATGAAATCAAATATATTTTCATTATTTCAACAATGAAAAAGATGCTTATCTCTGTTTTGAGAAGCCACATTTTTATCGTATATCGTTTTAAGCCTAAGAAATATATTATATGTTTCATATTTAATATATTTTATAGATATTTTATGGTTATAAAATGTAAAAAATACGTCTTGTGAAAGTAATCAATTTGTTGTATTATAATTTACAAAATCTGTATTATAAGAGTACATATATTCAAATTTTTAACGATTAGTTTATATATTAAAAAGATGAAGGGAAGGATGAAGGCATGAGTTTTAAAGAAATAAAAATTGAGGAATTACAGTTTAATCCATTTACTAAGATTGGAAAAGAATGGTTGCTTATAACAGCTGGTGATTCAGAAAAGTTTAACACAATGACTGCTAGCTGGGGTGGTGTTGGAGTATATTGGGGTAAAAATGTCGTTACAACTTACATAAGACCACAGAGATATACAAAAGAATTTGTAGATAATAATGATACCTTTACAATTGCATTCTTTGATGAAACATACAGAGAAGCTTTAAATATTTGTGGTACTGTTTCTGGCAGAGATATAAATAAAATAGAAAAAGCAGGACTTACACCATATTTTGTGGATGATACAGTAGCTTTTGAAGAAGCTAATATGATTATGGTGTGTAAAAAGTTATATCATGGTAGTATGCCACCAGCAAACTTTGACGCTAAAGAAAATGATAAAAAATGGTATCCAGAGAAGGATTATCACACTATGTACATTTCAGAAATTATAAAAGTTCTTGTAAAAGGATAATTATAATAAAATTTATCTGAAAAGAAATTATTATAAGTAAACGATGGTGCTTTTTTATCTGATATCTAAATAGATGCTAATAACTAAATAAATATTAATTTTAAATAAATACTATTATAAAAAAGATGAACTATATTTACTAGAGTTCATCTTTTTATTTATGTAAGGCACTTACATAAGTAGAGATTTATTTGAGTATAAGTATTTATTTGAAATATTTGAGTATACTTTATAAATATTTTTATGTTAACTAGAAACACGTAATTTGTTACATTTATATTTGATTTATTTTAATATAAATAATTTCAAGATTAATTTTATTCAATATAGTTATTATAAAAGTATAAATAACATTCAATAAAAATATATATTGTATTAGGTATTTTAAATAAATTTTTTAAAGGGTGATTTTTTATGGAAAATATAACTAGTTATTTTACAACAATACTATGTGTATTTATATGTTTATCATCTGTATTTATATTTACTCAACTAGCTAGAGTATTTATTAACAAGAAGAAGGTTAATCAAAAATTTAAATCAAGAAAAGGATTTAGGTATGATAGAGATTTTATTGAAGCTAGAAGAGAAGAAATACATATAAAGGAGAACAATAGTAATAAAGAGAAGAGTAGCAATAAGAAATTAAAGGAAGAAAAAGTATTTAAATATGATAATGGCGATTTATATAAAGGTGAGTTTGTTGATGGGAAGAAAAATGGATTTGGGATATATATTTTTTCAAGTAAGGAAAAGTATGAAGGTTTGTGGAAAGATGATAAGATGCATGGAATAGGAAAATATACTTATAGAGATGGTTCAATATATACAGGTGAATTTAAATACGGATTAAAAAATGGTTTGGGGAAATTAACATATCCCAATAATGATATTTATAAGGGTTATTTTTTAGATAATAAGAAAAATGGTAAGGGGGTATTCTATAAAAATGATGGAAATAAACAGGCAGGAATATGGGAAGATGATGAACAGTTTAAAAGTTTAGATTTTAAAGATTTAAATAATAGTGAAATAAATAAGATTTATCAAAATAGATTAAATAAGAATAAATTAAAAGTTTAGTTATTCTAATAAAAAAATCTTTATTTATGATGGAATATAGGATATATCTATGTTGTAATTTGTAAAATCTTATTATATCATATAAAATTAAGTATTGATTAGTCTATTACATAAATATAGAATATAAATATATCCATTTAATAATAAGGAGAAGAGATATGAAAGAGTATGTAGTTGTGGATTTAGAAACTACAGGATTAGATCCATATAAAGGTTGTGAAATAATAGAAATAGGAATAACAGAAATAAAAAATGAACAAATTGTAAAAAACTATTCAAGGTTGATAAAACCTAAGGGGATAATTTCTTCATTTATAACAGAATTGACACATATAAGTAATGAAATGGTAGAAAATGAAGAACCTATAGAATTAGTTTTACCTAGATTTAGAAAATACATAGGTGATAGAACTATAATTGCACACAATGCGAAATTTGATTTGAAATTTTTAAATTACTATCTTAGAATGTTAGATTTAGAACCAATAAACAATTATATATGTACAGTAGAATTATTAAAAAAATGTAAAAGTTATAAAGGAAAAAATAAGAAACTTGAAACAGCTTGTGCTTACTACAATATAGATAATATAAATGCTCATAGAGCTGATAGCGATACTTTAGCAACTGCAAAACTATTTTTGAAAATAAAAGATGAATATTAATCATAAATATAGAGAAAATTAGTGAAAATATCCTTTATAAAATTGACCCTTAAACTTACAATTTTGTTCTTTGATTTATTTTGTAGAACAATGTATAATGTACCTTATATGAAGAAGGGAGACTAAAATGGGTTATTACAATGATAATAATAAAATAAGACGTAAAAAAGTCAGTAACAGTAAAGATAGTAATAAAAAATCTAAACATTCTTATACTTCGACAAATAAAAAAAATAAAAATTCTAAGACAAGTTCTAGTAAAAGAATGATTGAAAAAGTAGATTCACAGAATCTTATAAAAAGAGAAAGAGATAGTTTTACAAGAGATAATGTAAGACCTTTAAATACAGATTATAATCAAAGAGAAAGAAGAAGAGTTGAGTATAAGCAAAGAGAGAAAAAGTTAAAAAGTAAAAAAAGAAAAAAACAAAAAAGAATTAAAATAGTTAGGGCATTGTTATCTATTATGCTAGTTGCAATGATTATATTTTCAGTGGCAGGTGCAATATTTACAGTTTCAGCTATAAAAGGGTCGCCTGAAGTTACTAAAAAATTAATTAGGTCTAAATATATAAGTAGTGAGGTTGTCAGTATAAAGCAAATTCCAGATGATTTAAAACATGCAATAATTTCTATAGAAGATGAGAGATTTTATAAGCATAAAGGAGTGGATGTTATTTCTTTAGTTAGGTCAGTATTAAATAATGTATTTACAGATACAACACAAGGTGGGAGTACTATAGACATGCAAGTTTCAAAAAATCTGCTTACTAGTGATGATAAAACTATGAAACGAAAAATAAGGGATATGTATAATGCTAAGCAGATGAATAAGATTATGACTAAGGACGAAATTCTTGAAGCTTATTTAAATAATATGTATCTAGGCAAAGATGCATATGGAGCTGCAAAGGGAGCTGAAGTCTACTTTGGTAAAAAAGTTAGCAAATTAAATCTAGCTGAATGTGCTATGTTAGCTGGTATGACAAATAATCCTGCAAGGTATATTGACCATGGGGAAGCTAAGAAGAGACAAGTGATTGTATTGTATAAGATGCATGAGCTTGGCTATATAACTGATAAGGAGTATAGAATAGCTAAAGCTGATGACACTCCATTTAAATCAGAAATTGATTAAATTTGTAAATAATATAGTTTTTTCAATACTTTGAATAACTAGAAAGATAATAAAATAAGTGATTTGCCATCCATTTGCCACTGTAATTACAATCCGGTGGCAAATTACTTTATAATTCCTTCAAAAATATTCATTGTTTCATTTTTCATTTTATTAGTTACATGAGAATAAGTGTCCATAGTAGTAGAAATTTTATTATGACCAAGTCTTTTTTGTATATCTCTAACTGAAGAATTAATCTTAAGTGTTGTTAGTTCAAAAACACCATTTCCTTTATCAATAAGAGTATGTCTAACTCTTATTATTTTGTTTTTAAAATCTATATCTTCCTAACGAATCCCTAAAACTTTTCCTGCTTTCATAACAGTACTAAAACCGATATTTAAAACTATATTCATTTGATACATTCCCCATAGCTAGAGCAAGGGGATTTTTGGTGGCTAACGACTTAATACTATCTAAACGA
>NZ_JAGWCX010000010.1:0-78074 GCF_020657775.1 Clostridioides sp. ZZV14-6345
TTATACAAGAATCCCAAGCTCTTTTGAACTTGGTATTTATTTTTTTATACAAAAACAGGGAATAGCACTATTTTCTAGTGCAACAGCCCCTTTTATATGTTAAGCTCTAAATTTAATTAGTTCAAGCGTATCATTTAATACCAATAAACTATCTATTTGAATCATTAACCATTTACTTCCATTAAAAAAATTTACTTCATTATATATTTGTTTGATATAATCACAACAAGTATTAATAAATAAATCAACCTCTACTCTATTACTCTCATTTACAATAACCAAAGCTTTAAAAGAACCCTCTTGTGGATATAAAGTACACAATGATTTCCCTCTTTTTTTGTATTTTACATTCCAACCTCTTTGCATTGAACACTTACTATATTCAAGCTTAGGTTCTACATTATAAGTAGAAACCAAAGTTTTATTTAACTTGTCCCATAATAGATTATTAATAAATTCATTAATTTGTTCAAACGTCGGTTTAGTATCTTGAAAAAACGCATCTTGCCAATTCATATTCATCATCCTTTCTATTGTTCAATAGGAACTGGAACAATCCAATGCTCCAGATATGCCACTTCTGGTGTAGTAGGGTAATACATCTCGATTGCAAAATCAGTAGTTGTTAAATTATGCTTCTTCATCCATCTTTCCATAAATTTATCCGCTTTAAAAACAGCTGAATCAACTAATTCATTAAAATTTTCTGCTTCAAACCCACATACTAAATACTCTTTAGCTGGCAACTCAAAAGTACTATATCCTTCTACTGATGTACCCGGCTCTACCTCTACGCCTGCCATATACATACAATTTCCTTCTTTTGCATTTCCCATATAAAGAGCAGCAAATTCATTTCCACCTGGAATTTGATTTGGTATATTGTGTTTTTGACTTCCAAGTTTCATCCATAATTCCTCTACTATTGCAATGCCAGTTGTTTCACCACCCACCAACTGACAAATAGGTACTTCTATTTCTATTCCAACAAACATCCTTGGATTACTCAATGTCTTACGAGTGACTTCAATCACTATATCATCTGCAATCAGTGGAACACCTTCATCAACCATAGCATAATTTAAGATTAATTCTGGCTTAATAAAGTGATTGAGTTTTACTGGATTCGCTCTATATTTTTCTGGAGTTAATCCGTATGCTTTTTTAAAGGAACGTGTAAATGTCTCATGACTAGCAAATCCAAAATTTAAAGCTACATCAAGTATACGATTCTTATGTTCTGCTAAGTATTCAGAAGCTCTTGCAAGACGACGAAGCTTTATATACTCCATTACAGTCTTATTTACCAATCTTTTAAATAGTCTCTGATAGTAAAATGGTGATAAATTTGCTTTATTTGCTAATTCATTAATTGATATTTCTTCTGATAAATTTGCTTCTATTAAATCCAATGTAATTTGAATAGACTCCCATGCATGCATATTATAACTCCTCCTGATATTTTTGTTACTCTTATCCTTTATAGTATCAAAACTAGAAAAAATGTTCTTGATAGATAGTGCCCTTTTTAATTTTCTTATATGATAGTACTAAATCTCATCGCTTTATTATAAACATAAAATATATAAACATAAAATATAGCAAATCTTTAAATAAGATTTGCTATATTATATATTTTATTAAACTATTTTTAAATACTTCATTGATTTCCTTATGAAAGAACTCTTTCATATCATCTAATTGTTCTTTATCATATACATACTTACCATATCCAAATTGACCATATTTAAACTTCCTAGCCTCATTTTCCATTGGTAATAATGTATCTGGATAAATTTCTAATATTCTATTCTTTGCTTTAGTTGTATATCTATGAGATATAACTTCAAATATAATTTTTTTATCAAAATCCTTTGGTAAAGCTTCTTTTATACTTTTAATCAAACTTTTATATTCTTCTTTCCAACCTTCATATAAAAATACAGGTGCTATTATAAAACCAATCTGATATCCAGCTTTAGCAAGTTTTACAGCTGATTCTATTCTTTTCTTGGCAGAGGCTGTATAATGCTCATGTCCATCTATAATTCTAGGTGTGTTTATACTAAATCGTATTTCCGTATGATTATTATGTTCAGCGTCCAATAAGCTATCTATATCACTGTATTTAGTAACAAATCTAAATCTTCCTTTTTCTTCTCTTCCAAAAAACTCTATTGTTTTTTTCAACGAATTAGTATATGGTTCTACGGGAACTGGATCTGATGTAGCCGCACCTTCAAATATAGTTATTTGTGGCTTTCTATCTTCAATATATTTCTTTGTTTGTTCAAGTATTTCATCTATATTTACAAACACTCTTATAAATGGTTTATCACCTAATTGTGTATTTAAATAACAATATTCACATCTTCCCATACATCCACTAACAAGTGGTAATTGATAATTAGCAGAAGGTTTACATGTTTGAAACTTTAGACTTTTTCTAATCCCAACTACCATAGTTTGTTTTCCACTCCTATATTGTTCATATAGATTTTCACCTGGAATATATTCCTTAATTCTATTTGATGATATCTTAATTATCTCTACATCTTTATTGTCTTTAAATTTATCGTATATATTTTTACCTACATCAGTGTCTAAAGTTCCTTTTTCGAATATTATTCTTTTAGGATTAAACATTTATTTCACCTCTACTTAAAGTTTTTAAATCGAAGATTTTTATAAAATATTACTTAATTAATCTTCCCTTTTTTAAACCCCTTTATTTATTAGAAAGTAAAATAAAAGTTTAAGACAAGTTTTATGTATACTACTATTCATAAATTTTTTACTATTAATTATTTATAAGTTTTTTATCATTAAGAAATAATTTTTATCTAAAATTAAATGTAAAGTGAAACTATATAGACTTATGGTACTTTATTTGTTCCTTATTAAAATACTTTGGATATCTCTAATGATGAAGATATATTTGATTTCATACAAAAAGAGTGCCTCATGAACTAAAAAGTTCATTTTGAGACACCTCATTTTTATCATTGATATTAAATACTTTTTACAAATTTACTTCAATACATTCAAATTTAGACTTATAATTCTATCAACATACTCATAAGTTTATTACTTCTTTGAACAAATGAATCTAACTCATCTGGTTTTAATTCTTTATTAGAAAGTAAAGCTAAGTCTGCTATCTGATTACAAATAAGTGCAACTTTATCTTTCTTTTCCTCATTATCTTTAAGAGAAACTAATTTTTTAATGATTGGGCTGTTTTCATTTATCACAAGAGTCTTTTCTTCCTCGAAGTTCATTCCTAAATCCATTCCAGCAAATCTTGACTGCATTTCTGCCATTCTAATAGATTGTTCAGATACTAACACCATAGCTGGAGTATCTTCATTTTTTAATCCTTCTACAGAATAATTCTTCACTCTTTCTCCAACAACTTCTTTAAATAAACCTTCTATCTTAGCTACCTCTTCTTTATTCTCTTCACTATCTTTGTTTTCATTTTTATCTTTTAATACATCAGAAAGGTCTGCATCTATTCTATTAAACTTAACACCATTTTCTTTATATTCCATAAAGGAAATAAAATGAGTATCTATTGATGAGTTTAACACAACAGCATTTAAGTCATATTCTTTAAATAATTTAACGTATTGTGATTGCTGTTCCTTATCACTTACATAGAACACTTTATTTTCATGTTTGTCCTTACATTTTTCTAGATAATCTTGTAATGTTATATACTCATCATCAATAGTTTTAAATAATATACATTCCTTTACTTTTTCGTAGAAACTTTCATCTTTTAAGCAACCATATTTAATAAATATTTGTATGTCATCCCAGAACTTATTGTATTCTTCTCTTTCATTTTTACAAAGAGATTTTAACTTATCTGCTACTTTTTTAATTATATGTTTAGAAATTTTACTTACATCTCTATCATTTTGTAAGAAACTTCTAGATACATTTAATGGTAAATCTGGGCAGTCTATAACACCTTTTAATAAAAGTAAAAATTCTGGTATAACTTCTTTTATATTGTCAGCCACAAACACTTGATTGTTGTATAATTTTACTTTTCCTTCAGTCAATTCAAACTCATTTTTTAATTTAGGGAAGTAAAGTATACCCTTTAGATTAAAAGGATAATCTACATTTAGATGTATCCAGAATAAAGGTTCATCAAATACATGGAACACTTTTCTATAAAACTCTTTATATTCCTCATCAGTACAGTCTTTTGGAGATTTTAACCATAGAGGATTAGTGTCATTTAAAGGCTCAATTACCTTTGCATCTACAACTTCTTCTTCTTTTCCATCTTCCTTTTGTTTTTTAGCTTTTTCTTCTGCTTCCTTAGCTTCTCTTTCTAATCTTTCAACATCTTCTAAATATATTTCTACTGGTAGGAAAGAACAGTATTTATCTATTATCCCCCTTACAGTAAATTCATCTAAAAACTCCTTACTATCATCATCAATAAATAGTGTTATAGTGGTTCCTCTCTCCTGTCTAGTATCTGATTCAGATATTTCATATTCTGTACCACCTTCAGATATCCATCTTACAGGAGTTGCCCCTTCTGTATATGAAAGTGTATCTATTTGAACCTTTTTAGACACCATAAATGCAGAATAAAATCCTAGTCCAAAGTGACCTATTATGTCATTTGATTCTTCCATCTTATCCTTATATTTATTAAAGAAATCTTCAGCACCTGAAAAAGCAACTTGATTTATGTATTTTTTTATCTCTTCTTCAGTCATACCAATTCCATTATCGATAAATTTAAGTGTACCTTCTCCTTTATTTACAGATACTGCAATTTTATAATCTGATGACTCATCTTCTGATATTTCTCCTAATGATACAAGTCTTTTATGTTTGCTTACTGCATCACATCCATTACTTATAAGCTCTCTTATAAATATGTCTTTATCAGAATATAACCATTTTTTAATTATAGGAAAAATATTTTCTGTATGAATTGAAATACTCCCTTTTTCAAACTCCATTTTTATCCCTCCTCATTTTATAATTACTATTTTAATTTTTTTAAAATAGTATGTCAATATATTATAAGCATATTATTTTAAAATAAAATAATTTATTTTTCTTATCTAATTTAATTATTCTTCTTTTAAAATTTCTTTCACTTTTGAGTTATTATACATGCTATTAGGCACCTTATTAACTAATTTTTTTAATGTCAATTTAGAGCTTTTTACATCACCTTTATTATAATACATCATACCTAAGTTATAGTAAGATTCATCAAAGTAAGAATCTTTTTCTGAGTAATTTTCTACATACATTTTATAATATTCTTCAGCAGTTTCATAGTCTTTTAACCTTTCACTAAGAACAGCAACTTGATAAGTTGCTTCTGAAGTATTTCCTTTATTTTCACCTATATCTGCAACTTTCTTATACAGTTGTATGGAAGACTTTGTTTTCTTTTCTGATTTTAAAGTATTCGCTTTAGACATCAGTTCATCCTCTGTAAATAAATCAAAATCTTCATCACTTTCTACAATATTTTTTTTAGATTTTACATCTTCTTTATTAATGTTTTTATTACTCTTGTCAATATTAGAAGTCTTATCAACATTCTCATTTTCTTCTTTATTGTTTTTTTTGTTATTCAAACTAGAACCTATTGCTTCTTCGCCTTTAGGTTCATTATTTTCAGATATTTTATTTGTTGAATTATTCATCTTATAAGAACTATATATATTTTGTCCTATTAATAATACACCTAATATTATTGCTATATATAGGTACTTATTTTTTTTAAGACTTTTTTTAAGACTTTTTTTATCATTAGAACCTGAACTTTTCTGATTTTTACCTGTACTCTTTTCTTTAGGCAGGTTCTTAGTTCCATCAATTTTAGAACTATTACTACTTTTGTGTAAAAACTCATTCTTATAATTATCTACATTTGCATTGCTTTTAATTTGTATATTAGCACTATTATATATATCTAATGCACTATGTTCTTGATTTAATAAATAATTTTCTTTATCAATAGTCTTCAATATTTCTAGACATTCATCAAATTTTATATATTCTTCTTCCTTATCATAAAGTAAAGCAAGAAGCTCATAAGGTTCTATTAAATCACAATATTGCTCAGTTATAAGCTTAAAACCTTGTATAGCTTCTTTATACATTCCTTTGTTTATTAACCTTATAAATTGATTGTACCTTTCAAAGAAAATTAAAAACTCATCAGATGTAAGCATGTTTATATACTTTTCACACAGAGCAGTTTTTTCACAAATTAAACTCTTGTAGAAACTTTCTACAGCCTCATCAAAATTACATTTTAGTAAGTTTACAAGACCTGTAAGATTTAATATATCAACATCATCTGGATTTAAATCTCTTGCTTCTTTTAAAAACTTCAATCCACTTGATATACAATTATTATTTATATTATTAATAGATTCATTATATAGAGAACATGAGTCTTTTTTATTGAATTTTAATATATCTTTTTTTATATCATTTAAGTTTAAAATAAATACCACCTCATGCCTTAAGTATTAATTAATGTTATTTCTAAACAAGAGAGTTTACCATATCTTCTTCACTTACTATACTTGTTACTTTTACACCAAAGTTTAAATCTACTACCACTACTTTTCCATAAGCCAACACTTTATTGTCTATTAGTATCTCTACATCTTGTTCTGCTAAAGTATCCAGTTCAATAAGAGAACCTTTATGTAGATTCAAAATATCTCTCAAACTCATCTTAGTTCTTCCTATAACTACAGATAACTCCAACTTAAGGTCAAGTATCCTCTGTATATTATTTCGGTTAGCTTCAGAGACATCTAAAGCTAATTCGTCATCTCCATCAATTTCACTTCCAACTTTATCATTTAACAACATCTTTGCTTCTTCATCTGAAATAAGATTACTATTGTCCATAATTACACCTCTTTTCCGACAGCATCATTTATTTTTACACCTTTTTTACTTGATATAAACCCTGGCGTTGCTGTATATGATTTTGAATTTTCTACAAATACATCTATATAATCATTTATTTTTTTATTGGTTACTATTACATCTCCAACCTCTAGTTTAAGTAAATCTTCAACATTAATTGATACTTTACCTATCTCTGCAATAACTGATAATTCTATATTAGATACGCTATTGTAGATTGTTTGTGCAAATTCTTCTGAATCGTCTCCTACATCACTATCTAAAAATTCTACAACAGAGATACTTTCTAGCATAGCCTCCAAACCATTGTATGGGAAACAAAGAGAAACATTACCAACATGCTTATTATCATTCATCACTTTTAAATCTACAATACATACGGGAGCAGTTGGAGAACACAATTGTGGCAGATTAATATGCGTATGTGTATCTAATACTTGTATGTTTTCAAAACCCTCAAATAAATGCATATTTCTTACCAAATCTTCCATAAGATGTAAAAGCACTTTCTTGTCAAGTTCTGTAAACTCTCTATCATTATCTCTTACAACTCCACTCCCTCCAGCTGTTACATCAATCCACATATCAGCTACACTTCTATCTATTCTAAAAGAAAAGTTTTTCATAATAGGTTCCATTGAATTTTGTACTACTACACATGAAGACGTCACTTTATCTAAAAAAGTTTGATAATTTACTTGGTCTATACTATCAACAACCATACTAGAATTACACTTAAGTTCATAAACTATATAATTTTTATACTTTTTACAGAATTCATCTAATAAAAAATTTAAACAAGTTAAATTTTCTCTTGAATAACTCTGAGGTTTGCCGAAATCATACTCTTTCATATCATACATGAATATTCCTCACCTTACATAATTATTTAGCTCTTAAATTATTAGCTATTTGCCACATTTCATCTGCTGTCTTTATCCCTTTTGAATTCATTTGAAATGCTCTTTGAGTGGCTATTAAGTCAACGAATTCTTCTTGCAAAGAAACATTTGACCTCTCCCTATAGCCTTGAACTATATCTACTTTTGCAACTTGTTTAATCTGTGCTGCATCAGTTGCAACAAATAGACTATCTCCTTCAGATATAAAATTTTGAGTTCCTATAGGTTGATATAAATTGATTTTGCCTATTTTCTTATTATCTACGAACAAATCTCCATTTCTTGAAACGGTTAAATTTGTGTTATCTATATTCGTATTATTATAGTTATATCCTGCGTCAAATTGAACATCTAATGTATTTCCATTATCATCTACAATCTTACCTAAAGCATCTACATTAAATCCACCATTTCTTGTATATGCGTATGTACCATCTTTTCTTATCACTCTAAAGAATCCTTCTCCATCTATAGCCAAATCACTCTTACTATCTGTAGGAGCCAATGCACCTTGTTCATAAATTCTCATGGGAGCTGATGCCTTAGCTCCTGTTCCAGTCGATATATCATTACCATTTGTAGGATATGATGGTCTGTTTAGTACTTCATCCACTAAATCAGAATACCCCATATTTATTTTTTTGTATCCTGTTGAATCAGTATTAGCTATATTGTTAGATATTATATCCAGTTTACTTTGATTTGCTGATAAAGCTGTTTTACTAGTATAAAACATTGTGTACATAAAAATTCACCTCCTATTGCCTATCTTACTGAACCAATTTCACTTGCTATTTTTGCTAATTTAGAATCCATAGCTTGAATTATTTTTTGGTTTGCCTCATATTCTCTCGATATTGTCATCATATTATTAATTTCAGATACCATATCTACATTAGAAGACTCTATAGCACTTTGTATTGTAAGTGCATCATTTACTTTTACAGCTCCTCCTCCAGAATACAAGTTATCTCCTTCTTTTTTTAACTTATTATAGTCATTAAAATCTACAATATTAAATTTGTACATAGCATTTCCGTCCAATGATATTGTATTATCTTTTGCTACTTCAAATTTTTGATTGCCTACATTTATATGGCCTACAGCACCAGTTGCAGTGTTTGTCCCAAGTACATAATATCCTTCACTTGTTATAAGGTCACCTTGATTATCTGTTCTAAAGTTCCCATTTCTAGTATAAAATTGATTTCCTGCTACATCACTAACTAGAAAAAATCCCTTGCCTTGAATAGCTACATCCATTTTATTATCAGTAGTTTTTATAGGCCCTTGATTAAAATTAGTGATAGCTTCATCCATAGAAATACCTAGACTTATATTACCTATAGCTTGCTTTTGTTTGGTTCCATTTGCATAATTATTGTAACCTTCTAACTTTAATTCATCAAAACTTTTAGTCAGAAGTTGTTTGCTTTTATAGCCATTTGTATCCATATTAGCTAAGTTATTGACAACAACATTTTGCTTTTGTTGATTCGTTATCATAGCAGAAACTGCTGTATATAATCCTCTTATCACATTATGACCTCCTTCTTTTGTAAATTCTTAGACAATATTATCTATTCTAAAACTTTCATCTCACTTGCATATTTCATACCTAACGCTCTAGCCTTTTTTTCTATCTCTGCTTTACTCATATCATTATTACTAAAAAGCATCATACATAAAGTTGATATTAATATACCAATCCCTATTCCTAAGAGTACTTTTTTATCAAATAATAATATTCTTATATTTTGTAACAACTCCTTATTAATGACAGCTCCCCCTTTCCAATACCTAGCATATTGCATATTTCTACATCATCATAACCTGAATTTATAAGATGTTTCACTTTAAGAGATAGCTCATTTTCTTGTTTTACTTCCTTTTTTGATTCTATAAAGATATTTTCTTTTTTTTCTTCATTAGTCTTTATTAAGTTATAATTTTCATAAACTTTTACATTATCATTACTTCTTATTTCAGTAAGCACTTTATCCAAAAAAAACCTTCTTTTTTCCGCAACTATCAATCTATCATTTGCTTCATATTCCTGTTCAAATATCTTATCAAAGTAGCTGTTATCCTTATTTCTTGATTCTTTATGTAAATTTGCAACTATAGTTACTATTATTAAAATAGACACTATTATTAATATAATTTGTATCATCACACCAATCACCATCTATATAGAATATTTAAGTTCTTTTATTTTGTTTCTTAGGTTTCTTATTGACTTTCTGTGGAGTTGTGAAACTCTCGATTCTGAAACACCTAGTACTTTCCCTATCTCCTTTAAATTTAAATCTTCATAATAGTACAGTGAAAGTATTAATTTTTCCTTTTCCTTTAAATTACTAATTGCTTTAGATAGAATCTCTAGCTTTTCTTCTTCTTCTATTACATTTGCTGGAAGCTCTTCTTCTCTGTCACTTATTACATCTTGTACAGTTTCATTTGTATCCTCAAAGATTACATGGTTTAATGACACAATGTTTATCATATCTATATTACTTTCGATATCATGAAGCTCTTTTTCTGAAATATTTAATTTATTTGCAATTTCATGCGAAGTTGGCTCTCTTAATAGTTCAGATTGCAATTTTTCTACCACTCTATTATACTTATTTACTTTAGTTAAGTTATGTTTAGAAATTGGACTTTGATTTCTGATTTCATCTAATATGGCAGATTTTATCTTTATATAAGAATAACTAGAAAATTTTGCTCCTTTTTCACTATCAAATTTATTTATTGCATCAATCAACCCAATGACTCCACTATTTACTAAATCTTGATACTCAAAGCCTTTCCCTGGTATAAAAAATTTTCTTGCTATACTCTTCACAAGAGGCATATTCTCTTTTATTAACTCTTCTCTATTCATTAACTACGCCTCCTTAGCTTTTAAATATACTAAATATCTTTCCTAGTAAACCTTTATTATCAATAATATCTTCTTTTGACTGACTTACCATTCTCTTTGCTATAGCTATAATACATTTTGATGCAACACTTGTAGGATATTCTAAAATAAATGGTATCTGTTTTTTTACACATACACCCACTTTTTTATCATCTATTATATATCCATACAATTCTAAATTAAGGTTTAAAAATTTATCCACAACCATCTTTATTCTGTTATATGTAGATTTTGCCTCTTCTAAACTAATTACCCTATTGATTATTATATTTGCACTTCTCTTTATACCAAAATTACTTATAGCCTTTAATAAGCTATATGCATCAGTCAATGCCGTCGGTTCTGGGGTTGTTATTAAGAAAAATTCAGTACTACAATATATAAATGACAATAGGCTTTTGCTCATACCAGCTCCTGTATCAATTATTATAAAATCCACATCATGAATCTGTTCTATGCTATGTATAAACTTATTTCTTTGAGCTTCTGTAAAGTCTTCTATATGATTAAGGGCAGAACCTCCAGAGATTATATTTACTCCATACTTAGTCTGTGAAATTATATCTTCTATATTTTTTTCGCCATTAATTACATCAATTATAGTCCCTTTTATATTCACTCCCATTATTATATCTATATTAGACATTCCTATATCTGCATCTAATATAAGAACTTTTTTATTAAGTTTGCTCAAGCATATAGACAAATTTGTAGCGAGATTGCTCTTCCCAACTCCTCCTTTGCCAGAAGCTATCGTAATTATCTTAGGTGTATTCTCATTATCTACTATAAATTCATCAAGTCCTCTTTTCTCTATTGCCATTTTTCTCAAGATTTGAGCTTGGTCTATCATATACTTTCAACTCCTAATAGTAGTCTTATAATTTTATCTTCATTAGGTTTTATAATATCATCAGGAACATTTTGTCCTGTTGTAATATATGATATTGGTTTTTGTGAATAATTTATTATGTTAAATATTGAACCATATGTGCTTGTTTCATCTAGTTTTGTAATTATTAGGCTTTTAAAATTCACATTTGTATATGAATCTATAATTGCTTTTGTATCACTTTCTCTTGTTGTACAATTCAAAACTAAATGTATATTATCAGTTTCAGCTTTATCTATGAGATTTTTGATTTCTAATATTTGCATAGAATTTTTATACCCTCTACCCGTTGTATCTATTAATACAACATCACAATCTTTCATCTCATCAAGTGCCAACTCCATGTCATCAGGGTTTATTACTCCCTTAAAAGGAATATTCATTATTTCTGTATATATCTTTAACTGTTCTACAGCACCAATCCTATAGGTATCTATAGTTATTACTCCCACTTTTTTATTTTCCTCAAATACCAATTTTGCAGCTAGCTTTGCTATTGTGGTTGTTTTACCTACTCCTGGTGGGCCAACTAGAGCGACTTTACCATTTATAGTTTGATTTTCTATTTTAATCTTTTTCTTTAAACTTTCTACTAAATTTTTACTTGTATCAATTCCATTGAACTTCATTTCTTGCAAATCGGTTCTTATAGATTCTACAATCTCTTCATTTAATTCTAGACTTAATAGATTCTTACATATTTTATCTATATCATTATCGTTCTTATTATCAAACCCCATATTACTTATAATTGACTTTAATTGTTCTATCTCTCGTTTTAAATCTTTTTGTTCTATATTTTCTTTCTTTTCCCATCCAATCGTTAGTTCGATATCTTTCTTTGTAAAAATACCTTGTATTCCAGATTTTCTTACTTCTTTTTTATCTATTAATGTAATGTTGTCACCCAATTCCATTTTGGCTAGATTCATAGCATCTTGAATTGTATTAGCTGTATACTTTTTCGTCATCATATATACTCACCACACCTTCTGCTTTGATTTTAACATCGTTAGGTATTTCATTTAATGATAATACAGTCAAATTAGGATATACAATCTCAACTAGTTTTCTAAATGGCGCTCTTATCTTTGGTGATACTACTATTACTGGTATATTATGATTGAAATATACATTACTTATTACATCTTGTATACTCTCAAATATTTTGTTTGTGTTTTCTGGGTCAACAGCTGGATATGTTCCATTTACAGACCTTTGTAAATTATTAGAGAGCAATTCCTCAGTTTCTGGAGATAATGTTGCCACTACAATTACTTTATCTTCATCTACTAAATTAGTACAAATACTTCTAGCCAAAGCTATTCTTACATATTCAGTAAGTAACTCTATATCTTTTGTGTTTCTAGACTGGTCTGCAAGTGTTTCAAGAATTGTAACCCTATCCTTTATATTCACTTTTTCTCTTAACAGATTTTTAAGTACTTTTTGAACTTCACCAAGTGTCATTAAATCTGGTATCAATTCATCTACTACAGCACTATAATTTTCTCTTGCTGCATCTATAATAGTCTTAACTTCTTGTCTTCCCAGTAATTCATGTGCATTGGATTTTATTATATCTAGTAAGTGGGTTATAAGTATTGTTGATGAATCTACAACTGTATAACCTTTTAACTCTGCATCTTCTACCTTGTCACTTTCTATCCAAAGTGCCTCTATTCCAAAAGTAGGCTCGATTGTCTTTATTCCAAATATATTAAATCCTTGATTCATAGGATCCATACATAAAACCATATTAGGCATTATCTCATACCCACCAACTACATTACCTTTTATCTTTATATTGTATTGGTTTGGATTTAATTGTAAATTATCTCTTATTCTTATAGGTTGTACAACTATACCCATGTCTATTGCACATTGTCTTCTTATTGATGCTATTCTCTGAAGTAAATCTCCTCCTGTTGATTCATCCGCTAAAGATATTAAACCATATCCAATTTCTACTTCTATAGCTTCTACATTTATTAAATTTGTTACATCTTCTACTTCATTTTTATCTGGATTTACCATATCAGGTTTTTCAAACTCTAAATCTTCTAAAGTATCTTTCTTTTCTCTTCCTAAAAAGTAACCTGCTGCTATTGCACCTATACCCAGTGAAAAAAACGCTGGTTTAGGTAATCCAGGCATCATACCAAGTACAATTAAAACACATCCAGTCATCATTATTGCTTTTGGTATTGCTGTTAATTGCTTACCTACTAATCCACCAAAATTTTCATCAGTGGAAGCTCTTGTTACGATTATACCTGCTGATGTAGAGATTAATAGAGCCGGTATCTGGCTTACAAGCCCATCCCCTATAGTAAGTCTTACATATGTCTGTGCTGCACCCATAAGAGTCATATTTAGCATTACAGCTCCTATTACAATTCCACCTATTATATTTATTGCTGTTACTATAAGACCTGCTATAGCATCTCCTTTTACAAACTTATTTGCTCCATCCATAGAACCATAAAAGTCTGCTTCTTGTTGAAGTTCTTTTCTTCTTTTTCTAGCAGTTTTGTCATCTATAACGCCTGCATTTAAATCTGCATCTATACTCATCTGCTTACCTGGCATGGCATCTAACGTAAATCTAGCTGTTACTTCAGATACTCTTCCAGAACCATTGGTTATAACAACAAATTGAACAATTAATATAATTAGGAATATAATTATTCCTACTACGTAATTTCCACCTACAACAAAACTTCCAAATGCCTCTATAACTTCACCTGCATATCCTTGAGTTAGAATCAATCTAGTTGATGAAATATTTAATCCCAATCTAAATAGTGTTGTTACAAGTAACACTGTTGGAAATATAGATAAATCAAGTACACTTGTTGTAAATAATGTCATTAGTAAAATTAGCACAGATAAACTTATGTTAATTGCCAGTAAAATATCTAATATAAATGTAGGTAGTGGCACTATCATCATAAGAACAATCCCTACAACACCAAAAGCCACTACTACGTCCATATTTTCCTTTAAATTAAACTTATTCATTACTTATCCTACCTTTTGGGGACTTTGTATCTATTTTTGATTTTATATACTGCTACTAGTATCTCTGCAAAAGCTTGATACATGTCCTCTGGAATTTCTTGGTCTATTTCTACTTGCTTGTATAACAACCTAGCAATAGGTTTATTTTCTATTATAGGGATATTATTTCCCTTTGCAATTTCCCTTATTTTAAAAGCTAAATAATCTGCACCTTTCGCCACTACTACTGGAGCTTGATCCTCCCCTTTTTCATATCTTACTGCTATAGACAAGTGAGTTGGATTGGTTACTATTACAGTAGCACTTGGTACTGCTTGCATGGTTCTTTGAGATGAAATTTGTCTTTGTTTTTGCTTTATCTTAGCTTTTATTTCTGGGTCTCCTTCTGAGTTTTTATATTCATCTTTAACTTCTTGCTTTGTCATTCTCAGTTGCTTTTTATGGCTATATCTTTGATAAAAATAATCTGCAACTGCTATAACTATCATAGCTATACAAATTTTACTTAATATGGAATATACTAAATCTTTAATTGTGTACATTAAGGTTGGTAGATATATATTACCTAACTTTAATATATCTAAATAATTATCTTGAAAGAATTTATATCCTATGTAAGCTAAAACAGATATAATCGCTGTATCCTTTATTAAAGTTGATAAACTTCTCATAGAAAACATGTTTTTGAATCCGCTAACTGGATTTAATTTTGATAGATTTGGTTTTAAAGTTTCACCAGTAAACAATATTCCCACTTGAAATAGGTTAGCTGCTATACCTAAAACTAAGAATGGAATAGCTATTGGCAAAAATATCTTAAAAAAATCCATTAATCCTACTATAACTAATTTCTCTAGATTTGAATAATTTATATTCATATAAAAATCCAGACTCAAAAAATAATTAAGTGAAGATTTAAGTGTATCCACTACATATGAAAATAATGTAGGTACTAATAAGGTAAATGCAAATAGAGTCATTGCAACGGATAATTCTTTACTCTTTGCTATATTACCTTTCTTTCTTTGTTCTCCCTTTTTCTTTGAAGTAGCTTCTTCTGTTTTATCTGCTGAACCCATAAAAAACATAGGAGCTAATGCAAAAGTTCCCTCATACATCTTTGGTATTTGACTTAATAAATGACTTATTTGGTTTACAATTAAAGGTATTGATATTATAAATAATGCAATCCCAACCAATATTTTTAATGGCATACCAACTATCATTACATTTAATTGAGGCACACTTCTTGATATAAGCCCCAAGATAAAATCTGCCATAAGCAGACAAAGTACAATAGGTATTGCTATTTTGAATCCAGTTATAAAGCACTGTATAAATATGTTTATTATATAATCTATATTATTATCTACAAATGATTTTCCTATTGGAATTAACTCAAAACTATATCTTATACCTCGAATTAAAACATGATGACCATCCATGTTAAAAAATATCATAAGTGCTGTCCAATTCATAAGATTATCAATTAAAGTCGTTTGCGTCATTGAATTTGGGTCAAACATATTAATCATTGATAATCCCATCTGTTGATCCATCATAGAACCTGCCATTCTGATACTATAAAAACATAGATTGGTTATATATCCAAGCATAATTCCTGTTATAGTCTCATTTATACCATATAATGTAAATAACACAATGTTATCTACATTTGCCGCATATTCAATTTGCATAGTACTTGAAATCAGTATTGATATAACAATTGCAAAGAGTGACTTAAATAAAGCAGGTGTACCAGCTGGAAATAGTATTCTTAGTGTTCCAAAGAAAGCTACTATTCTAATAAATACAAAAATCATATGTATCCTATTTATCTAGTTATAAGAGATATCATATTGAATATCTCAGAAGTAAAACTAGTAAGAGTATGTAACATCCAGCTTCCACCAATAGCTACTACTAAAAGAATCGCTATTAGTTTTGGTACAAAGGTCAATGTTTGCTCTTGGATTTGAGTTGTAGCTTGAAATACACTTATTAAAAGCCCAACTACAAGAGAAACAATGAGTACTGGAGCTGCAATCATAGCCCCTGTAAACATACCATTTTTAAGAACACTCATTATCATAAATTCACTCATATTATTTTTCTCCTATCCAAATCCCAATATCAATGTTTTTACTATCAAGTTCCATCCATCCACCATTACAAATAACAATAGCTTAAATGGCAATGATATCATAACTGGAGGCAACATAAACATACCCATAGACATCAAAACACTTGCCACGACAAGGTCTATTATCAAAAATGGTATGTATATTAAAAAACCTATTTGAAAAGCAGTTTTTAGCTCACTTATAGCAAATGCTGGAACTACAACAGATAATGGTATATTTTCACGAGTTAATTTCTTTTCTTTTAAACCAGCTTGTTCTACAAATAAATCTAAATCCGTTTGTCTAGTTTGCTTCAATAAAAACTCTTTGATAGGTTCTTCTGCTTCCTTCATAGCTTCTTCCATAGTAACTTCTTCTTTCATATACGGTTGTAATGCTTTTTCGTTTATCTCATTTAATACTGGTCTCATTATAAATATTGTCAATACTATTGCAAGCCCTATCAAAACTTGACTTGGAATTGCTTGCTGTGCTCCTAATGCTGATTTCAAAAATGATAAACTTATAACTATTCTGACAAAGCTTGTCATCATGAACATTACAAATGGTAAAAACATTAATGCAGTTAGAAATAAAAACAATTGCATTGAACTTGTATATGGTACATCAGCCAAAGGTAATTTTGATAATAGCTCCATTTACTTATCTTCCTTTTTTGTAAATTTTCCAATATATCTACTGAAATCATATTTCTTTTTGATTCTTTCCATTTTAAAATGTTGAATTTTAAAATTTCTTTCTTTAAGGTCATCTTCTATTTTTAATATTTCTTCCTTGGTCAAATCTTTTATTTTATTCATACTAGAGGAAGAAGATGCCATAATGCATCCTTCTTCACCTATTTTTAAAATTATTATGCTATTGTTTTTACTTATATTTACAATATCTAATATTTTTACATATTTATCATTGTATTTTTTTAATAAGGTTCCTTGGCTAATTTTTAAAGATAAGACTATCAATATTAAAATTATTGGGATACATATTAATATCTTTAATAAATAAAGTATCATGTCTTACCATCCTTTTACTGCACTACTATGTTTGTGAAATATATATTTTGAATTACATTTTCACCTAGTTGTATATTTAATGTATTTTTTATTTCTTCTTTTATGTTATTTAAATTCTCAGCAGTAAAATCATCTGCTCTTTTTGCCATAAGGCAATTTATAATATTATCCCTAATTAAAGGTGTATTTTTTTCTATATCTTTATATGAAGAATCATAAGATACAGTTATTGATACTTTTAGATATCTTACACCTTCATCAGCTAGCTTCAATACCATTTCTTCTAAGTCAAGATTTTCTGTCTTTACTTCATCCTTACTTTTTCCTGTTGGAATAAACAAACCTATAATCTTGTCAACTTGTTTATTTCCACCTTCACCTAATATAAAAAAACCTGCTCCTGCTGAGAAAATAATCAGTATCAAAATAATTAGAATAATTTTTTTATTTTTGAACAAACCTCTTCCTCCTAGTCAATAGTTATAAGTATATTAACTCTTCTATTCTCAGCCCTTCCCTTTGCTGTTTCATTTGACACCAAAGGTTGATACTCTCCACATCCTGTTGCCGAAAATAGTCTAGGGTCCATGCCCTTTTCTTCTACAAAGTATCTTACAACACTTACTGCTCTACTAGAAGATAAATCCCAATTGGATTCATGTGTACTTGATTTTACAGGTACATTATCAGTATGGCCTTCTATAACTATCTTATTTTTCATCATTTTTATCATGTCATATACTTTATTGAGAGTAGCTTTACTATCTAATTTTAATTCAGAAATTCCAGAGTCAAATAAAATTGAATCATCTAACTCTAGTAAAATCCCTCTACTATCATCTTTAACTGTTACACTATTTTGTAAGTTAGAATTATTAACTTTATCTTTTAAATCCTGTTCTAAGTTTGATTTATCATTTTTATTGACTAAAACACTATCTATTGGAGATTTCTCACTTGTACTTGAACCTGTGCTAAATATACTTGTCCCAGAAAACTGACCTTTTAACGCATCTGCTATATTTTTGAATTTTTCCATATCTACAACTGATGTGGCATACAATAATACGAAAAATGTAAGAATCAGTGTTATTGTATCTGCATAAGTAGCTAACCATGCATCTGGATTTATCTCATCCTTTTTCTTATTTTTTTTACGCGCCATCGCTCATTGCTCTTTCTTTATTTTTAGTAGATTTCATAACCTGTAACTTCTCATTGTTTGAAAGGTATGCCGCTAAACGTTCCTCAACAACTATACTGCTTTCTCCAGATTGTATACTTATTATACCTTCCAGCATCATTTCTTTTACATAAATTTCTTTTTCAGTCTTCTCATCTATATTATATGCAATTGGGTTCAAAGCGATATTGGCAAGTAAAGAACCATAAAATGTCGTAATTAATGCCTTTCCCATACCAGATGCTATTAAATCTGGAGATGTAAGGTCAGCTAGCATTTGTATAAGACCTATTAGTGTCCCCAACATCCCAAATGCAGGTGAGAAAGTCCCCCAAGTTTTAAATAGTTTTGAATATCTGTTATTTGTATCTTCAACAGAGTCTATCTCTAGTTCTAAGATAGACCTTATCTCATTTATTTCCAGACCATCAATGCATAGCTCTAATCCCTTCTTCATAAATGGGTCTTGTATTTCCATTATATCGCTTTCTATTGATAAAAGACCTTCTTTTCTAGCTTTTTTAGAAAGTGTTTTAAATTGTTCTAGTAAATCTAATTTTGATACACTCATTGTTTTAAATGAGTACTGTAATGCATTTTTTATAAGCTTTATATCATCTATAGTAAATGTAATCATTAGAGCTCCAAATGACCCAAGCACTGTGATTAATATTGATGAAAAATCAAAAAAATTCTTTAACCCTGAACTACTTCCTTTTGCGGCACCAACTAAAACTAATGCTGTAGATACTATTAGTCCAATAAATGTCAGTGAATCTGTTTTTTTCATTATTTTTCGCTCCTAATATAACCTACATTTATTTTTCTTTTATACTTTATTACTTTATCTACTATCTCATCTACTGACTCTTTTACAAGATTTTTTTCTCCTGTTGTAAGAAGAATTCTACTTTCTGGAACGGAGTCAATTCTCACTATAAGGTCTGAATTTAATATGTATATTCTTCCGTTTAAATCCGTTAATCTTATCATAATATGTACCTACTATCTCTTAAGATTTATTATTTCTTGAAGTATCTCATCTGATGTTGATATTATTTTACTGTTTGCTTGGAAAGACCTACTTGCTACTATCATTTCCGTAAACTCTTCTGCTATATCTACATTTGAAGCTTCTATTGCTCCTTGTATTATTGTTCCTGTAGCACCTGCTATTTGTGCGTCTCCTGAGTTTGCTGATGGTTTAAATAAGTTTCCTCCAGCTGCATCTAGCCCTGCTGGATTTTGGAATGCATAAGTTTGTACTTTTTGTATTTTACCATCATTAATATTTAAGCCAGATGGATCTCCTACTTTTTTACCAGCAGGAATATCATACACAAACTGAGTTCTTTGACCATCACTCAACAAAAATTCTACTGTTCCATCCTTGGATATGTTATACTCTAATACATTTTGAACTGTACCATCTTTAGGGCTTACACTTTGAAGTGGTATTACAATAGGCTCCTTTCCTTCTGCAGCAGCATTTTTAGTAAATTCACCAGTATCAGCATTATATGTACCCTTATAAACTTCGCCTTGTAACATATACCCTTCACCATTTACAAGTCTTCCTCCTTTAACACCTGCCAAAGATCCTGCTATTGCCTTAAATCCTGTATCTAAGTTAAAAGAACCATCTCTTGTATACATAATTATACCTTGTCTTACTACTGGAAAATATCCATCTCCATCTATCATTAAATCTGATCGTCTATTAGTTGTCTGTACATTTCCTTGTGTCATATCTTTATTTATACTTGATATCTTACTACCTACACCTACTTGTCCTAAGTTTGTCCCTCCTAGTGCCGCTGTTGGAGCACTTGCATATAGTACCGTTTGATAAAATGAATCTGACATTCTAGCTGAACTTTTCTTAAATGAAGTAGTCCCAGCATTGGCTACGTTGTTACCTATTACATCTAGTTTTGTTTGATTTGCTTTCATTCCACTTACACCTGAATACATTGCTTTTATCATGACTTTACCTCTTTTCCTATTTAATATTATGCTTCTTCTGGAGAGCTTTCTTCTTCATCTGAATTTGCTTCCCCTATTTTAAGTAATTTTTCATATTTAACATCTACAGTTTTGTCACTACCTTCTACCTTTAATTCTAAGTATACTTCTCCATCTTTTATATATGTGGACTTTACTACACCTATAATGTTTTCATCTTCTTTCTCTTCTCCAGATACTTCTACTTCTTTACCAATTAATGATGTTGCCATGCCCAACGCAGAGTTTATTAGAGTAGAGTTACTTAAGGCTAAAAGTATATCTAGCTTATCATTCATAGCTGACATTTTTTCTAAAGTTGCAAACTGCGCTAATTGTGATACATACTCCGTTGGGTCTTGTGGATTCATTGGGTCTTGATTACCCATCTGTGCTACAAGTATCTTCATAAACAAGTCTTTATCAGCATCATCACCTTGTCCTATAATTGGAGTCCCATTATCTGTTACTGTCTGATTTCCTTTACTTCTAACTTGTTTATTGGCAATATCATTAATATTTCTTTCAAGTTGGCTTAAATTATTTGACCTATAATTTCCCAGAGTTCCTGTCAAAGCCGTTGCTATTCCGTACATACAATACTTCCCCCCTTACTAAGCTAGTAAATCTACTCTATCATCATCAATAATATTTTCTTTAATCTCATCTTCTATGACTACATTGTTACGCTTATTGTTTGCATTCCGCTTACTCATGTTTTCTTGGTTATTTTGTCTATTCTGTTGTTCAAATGCTTTATCAAAAGTGTCTGATGTATTTCTATTATCACTATGCATTTGCACTGATACATCTTTTATATTTACATTTGTAAGTTCAAGATGTTGCTTTAAATCTGTTATATTTTTATTTATTGAGTCAAAGACATCTTTATTGAAAACAGTCACAACAGCTCTCATACTTTCACCATCTTTTAGCAATTGTATGTTCATATCTCCTAATTCTTTTGGTCTCAATTTAATTGTTAATTCTTGTATATCATTTGTTTTCATATGCTTAATAGCTTTTATAGAATCGTCCATTACATTTGATTCTATCTGTTTTAAATTGATATTATCACTTTTAACTTTATTCATATCAACGCTTTTATTTATTACTTGACCAAAATTCCTGCTCTTATTTCCATTGATTCCTGCTAGTTTTTCCAAAATATCAGAACTATCATCTCTTTGCTTATTTGAGTTAAGATTGCCGATTCTATTACTATCAAAATTATACAAGTCTATACTTTTAGTATCATCTTCTGTAGTTTTACTAATTACTGCAAAATTTTCACTATCATTATTATCTAAAAGCTCTGTTAATTTCATTAGGTCTAAATTTTGCATATCATCAGAGTTATTTGTATTAGCCTTGTTTAGTTTCGAATTTTGATTTGAAATCTTATTCAATATATCTTTATTAAGTTTAAGTTCTTGTTTTAATTCATGTGGTATATTTAGTTTTTCTATATTATTCAATATAGAGTTTATATCTTTACCTTTTTTATCATTATTTAAAAGATTCAATAATTGTTGTAAAACCTCATTACTGCAATCTTTTTCATACGTACTTTCATATTCTAAGTGATTACTTTTATCCTCATCTAAATGACACTCATTATCATCATTTTCTGGTTTATTTGAACTTACATTTTGCTTGCTTACTTCTTTTCTATCTTTAACTTGTTTATTGCCTGTTGCCTTATATAGATTATCTTCAAATTTATTATTTTTTATATTTTTATTCTTAGATGAACTTTTTTTATCCTCAATATCTTTAATAATATTATAAGAATCTGCTTGTATCTTCATACAATAATATCCTCACTTCCTACTATTCTTATAGAACTTGTCTATTTCTCAAATAACTCATACTTGCAAACTCATCATTAGTGTTTTGTTCTTTTAAATTTTCTTCTTTATAATACTGTCCATACTTTTTTTCTTTTAATTTTTCTAATGATTTTCTTTCTATCTGTTTGTTTATAAGCTGCTTTCTAGCTTTTTCAAGTTCATTTGTTGACTTATCCAACTCTTCTGATAAATCCATTATAGAGTTGTTTAAAGCTAACAAATAGTTAATAGTTATTTTTTGATTTTGAATACTATCGTTATTTTTACTTATCGAATATTTGCTATAATTACTTTCTAAGTTTTCTAAATTAGTCTCTATATCTATTTTTTTTTGTTGAATCTTAGCAAATTCCATTTTTATTTCTTCTTCATCTTTCATTTTTAAGTCTAAAACTTTCTGTAATCTAAACTTAAAATTTTTATCCAATTCAATCACAACCTATTCAAATATTTTTTTAAATTATTTATTCAAAGATTCTTCTCAAATTACTTATAGTTTCATTAAAAGAACTCTTTTCATTTATCCCTTGTTTTAAAAAATTAATAATATGCTCATGATAATAGATTGCTTCATCTATTTTTTTATTTGTACCTGAAGCATATGCACCTATATTTATCAAATCTTCTGCTTCTCTATACTCAGAAAGCATATCTCTTGCAAATGATGCTATTTTTATATCTTCTTTTGAAGCAATCTCATTCATAAGTCTGCTCAAACTATTCAATACGTCTATAGAAGGATAATGATTCTTATTTGCCAAATCTCTAGATAAAACTATATGACCATCAAGTATCCCTCTTGTGGTATCTGCTATTGGCTCATTAAAGTCATCTCCATCAACTAATACTGTATAAAATGCAGTTATAGAACCTTTATCTGATGTCCCTGTTCTCTCCATAAGTTTTGGCAAAAGGGCAAATACAGATGGTGTATATCCTTTTTGAGCTGGTGGCTCTCCTATTGCTATACCAACCTCTCTTTGTGCCATAGCAAATCTAGTTACTGAATCCATCATAAGTATTACTTTTTTGCCCTGATCTCTGAAATACTCTGCTATTGCAGTAGCAGTAAGAGCACCTTTTAATCTAACCAAAGGGGCTTTATCTGATGTTGCACATACAACAACAGATTTTTTCATTCCCTCTTCACCTAAATCTTTATCAATAAAATCTAGTACTTCTCTCCCTCTTTCTCCAACAAGGGCAATTACATTTACATCTGCTTTTGCATTTCTAGCAATCATACCTAGAGTTGTACTCTTACCGACTCCACTTCCTGCAAATATTCCTATTCTCTGCCCTTCACCACAAGTAGTAAATGCATCTATTGCTCTTACACCTGTTTCCATTATATTTCGTATCTTTTTTCTCTTCATTGGGTCAGGAGGTTCATTATTCAAGTTGTATCTATCTCCTAAAACAACTTCTGAGTTATCTATAGGATTTCCAAGACCATCAAGTACTTTACCTAGTAAATTATCACTACACATAACACTTAAAGGTATCCCCTTAGAAATAACTTTACAACCAGGTGCTATCAATGTTAACTCTCCTAATGCCATTAATATTATTACTTCTTTATCTTTAAAACCTACTACTTCACAATTCACTGGTTTATTGACTTGATTATATATAACACATAACTCTCCAACAAAAGCTTTTATGCCTTCAACTTCTACAGTAAGTCCTATTATTTTCTTAACTCTACCTTCCGATATAGTGAGTTTTAAGTTTTCTATTTTCTTATTTATTTTGTCAAAATCTATAAATATATCAGCTTTATACATACTTTATTCACCAAGCAATTCTTCTTTTAGTTTTTCTATAGCACAATCGATACCAACTATTATTCTTCCATTTTCCTTTTGTATAATAGCATTTCCTTTATCTATGCTATCATCTGCAATAACAAATACACTTGATTTTAATGATGTTTCTTCCTTAAATAATTCAAGTTCTTTCTCTACATTATCTTTATAGAAAGAATTACATCTTACTATAAATGAACTACTTCCTTCATAATCTTGAATAATTTGCTTTAACAAATCACTCATAGATTCTTCATCTTCAAAGTGCTTTTTTAAAACAGAACTAACCATATTAATAGCAAGCCTTATAATCTCTTTATTTTTTTCTTTTATGTACTCAGTCATCTTCTCATTAGCTTGTAATAAGATTAAATTTGCCTGATTTTTTATAAAATCTGCTTCATCTTTAGCTTTTTGGGTATATTCATCATATGACTCTTTATATCCATCCTCATATCCATTTTTTTGACCTTGACTATACCCTTTTTCATATGCTTGTTTTTCTATATTTTGTGCATTTGTTCTTGCTTCTTCTAATATCTCATTCTTTTTTATCTCAGCAGATTCTATAGTTTCTTTTATTACCTCGTCCCTAAATCTACAATCTTTTTCTTTATTTATGTTTGATTCTCCCACTCTAGCTTTATCTATTATGGTTAAATCTAGCACTCCTTTATATGATGCTTTTTTATTTTTAATAATCTTATTACTCAACAAAGTCATCACCAAAATTCCTTACAATAGCTATAGCACCTTCTCTTTCAAGTTTTCTTACACTATTTACTATCTTTTGTTGAGCAGCCTCAACCTGTGTAACCTTTATGACACCAACCATTTCCATTTCTTCTTTAAGTGCATCTGCTGCCCTAGAGGATTGATTTCTATATATAGCATTTGAAATCTCATCATCCACACCTTTTAAGGCATACACTAAATCCTTCATAGTTACTTCTTTTAACACTTTTTGTATACTTATATCATCCAGCTTAACAATGTCTTCAAAGACAAATATGTGAGATTTAATTTGAGCTGCTAAAGCTGGGTCTTGTTCTTCAATAGTTCCCAAAATATTCTTTTCTGTTTTTCTATCAGAGTTAATCAATATTTGGACTAAAGTAGATACTCCTCCATAATCTTTAAAATCATCACCACTTATTGAATGTAATTTATCTTCTAATGAACTTTCAATTACTTTTATCACTTCTGGAGATATTGAACCCATTGAACTTATTCTCATAGCTACTTCATTTTGTAAATCAAAATCTAAATATGATAAAACTTCTGCTCCATTTTCTGGCTCCATATGTGCAAGTAAAACGGCTATAGTTTGTGCACTTTCATTTCTAAGTATTTCTAATATTTTCTTTACATCTAGTTTTATAATATGTTTAAAAGGCTTTGTACTTGTATTTATTGATACACCTTCAAGTAATTTATTTGCTTTAGAATTTCCCAAAGCATTACTTAACAACTCTCTTGCATATTCAAGCCCACCTTCTATAACATAATCTTTTGCTCTATTTATTTCTACAAACTCTTTTAAAATTTCTCTTCTTTCTTTTGAAGCTATTGAAGAAATATTTGCAATTTCCAAACCTATTTTTTGAACTTGTTTATCAGGTAGACTTTTTATTATATCACTAGACACAGTTGGACCTAATGTCATTAATAGTACAGCAGCTTTTTTTAAACCCTCACCTTCTACCTTCTCATCCTTATCACTTTCATTTATATCACTCAAGTCAAACGCATTAACATTTGTAATTTCCGTGGACACGTTCTATCCCCCTTACTCATTTAACCAAGTCTTTATTATCTCTGTTACTTGGTCTGGTTTTTCTTCTGCATACATTTTAACAGCTTCCTCTAATGTCAGTTCTGGGTCATCTCCTAATAGAGGATTATCTTTCCTATCAATAGAATCAGATTTTGAACTATGCTCTTCATCTTCATAATCCATATCTTCTTGTTCACTTCTCTTCTTATATATTAAGTATCCAATAGCACCAACTGCTATCACTGCCACTACTCCAATAACTGCTTTTATTATGTTCTTTTTAAATCCTTCTTTCTTAATCTCTTCCAGCTCTTGTTTAGCTTCTGCCTTCCCTTCTGGGTCAAATACCATTGAAACAACGCTAAGAGTATCTCCCCTCGCTTCATCCATACCTATAGCATTATTAACAATATCTTCTACGTCAGCTTGAACACCTTTAGCTATTTTTCCATCTATCGCAACAGAAGCTGTCAATCTGTTAAGTTCTCCAGGTGCAACTATAGTATGAGTTTCAATCTTACCTGTTTCATACTCAAAACTCTCATCTAAACTATCTTCTGTATTAGTACCATTGTTATTTCCTTGGTTATTCATGTTAGCATCTACACCTTGAACATTATTTGTAGCAGATTTAGATGAATTTTTCGACCTAGTTTCCTTTATAGCAACTTTATCAGGGTCAATTTTTATTTCAGTTTTTTCAGCTGTATCAAAACTTAAATCAGCATTTACTGTGACTTTTACTTTTCCTGTGCCAAATATTGGCTCTAGCATTTCTAAAATAGATTTTTCCAGCTGTTTATTTAATGCTTGTTCAGACGCCTTATTTTTATCAATACTAATACCACTATTTATTGGTTGATTATTTGCATCAACTTCTTCATCATCTAAAATACCTTCAGATAATAAATTCATTTTGTTATCAATGACCTGAACATTTTTCTCTGGTATATTTGTAACACTTCCTGATATAAGCGCCATAACCGATTTTATTTGATTTTTCTCTAAAGTTGTTCCTGGCTTTAACATCAAATAAACTGCTGCACTTCCTGGAACAGCCTCCTTCTCAAATACTGATGACTCTCCAAATGTTATATGTACTCTAGTATCTTCCACTTGTGGAAAACTCTTGATTGTTTTTTCTATTTCACCTTGCATCATTCTTTGTTTCTTAATTTGAAACTCTTCATCAGTAAGCCCTATTGATGAACTATCATCCATTAGTGCAAATCCTTTAGAACCACCTGTAAGACTTGGTGCTAACTCCAGTCTTAACTTATCAACTTCTGTTCTAGGTACATAGATTGTACTTCCCTTTACCTTAGTATCTATCTTTCTAGATTCTAACTCTGCTGATATATCTGCAGCATCTTGAACATCTAGTTCTGAAAATAAGACTGCATACTTATTTTTACTTGCAGATATTGCTGTAAATACTAGCGCTAAACATATAGCAATAATCCCTATACCTAATGCTATCTTAGTTCCCTTTTTTAGAGAACTTATCTTTGTCCTAGATTTAGCAACTTGCTCCTTAATCTTATTTTTAAAACTGGCTATCATTGATTATTACTCCTGTTCAAAAGGCTAAATTTGTACTTTATTCATTTCTTGATATGCATCATGAATCTTATTTCTAACTTCTATTAAATATTGCATAGATAGCTGTGCTTCTTGACCTATTAACATAACTTCATGCATAGAAACATCTTCGCCTTTTATAAATTTTTCTTTCATATTGTCTGCTGTTACTTGTTGAAAATTAACTTTATCTATAGTATCTATTATTACATCTTCAAAGTTCTTCTTTTCTTCTTCATTATTAAGATTTAACGGTTTTGTTTCTCCAATCAAGTTATCTAACTTTGCACCTTGCATTAAATTGTTAATTTGTGTAATTGGCATAATTTATCCCTACTTTCCGATTTCCAAAGCTTTCGATATCATAGATTTCTGAGCATTCAATGTATCTATGTTAGAATCATATGCTCGTGAAGCTGTTATTAAATCTGTCATTTCAACCAATATATTTACATTTGGATATTCTACATATCCATTTGGCTTTGCATCTGGATGAGATGGGTCATATACTTCTTTAAGAGGTGATTTATCATCTTCAACAGATGTGACTTTAACTCCTAGCATACCTAATTTATTATCATAATTTTCTTCAAATGAAACGACTTTTCTTCTATATGCTTCTCCATTTGGACCTCTTGTAGCATTTATATTAGCTACATTGGATGATATAATATCCATTTTCAAACTTTCTGCTGTTAATCCACTAGCAGAAATTCTCATTCCACTGAACACACTCATCTTCTAATTACCTCCCACTTATTATTGATTTGGTCATTGCTATTTTTCCATTTGCAAAACTTATCAAAGCATTATATTGTAATGTTGCCATTGCTTGATTTACTTTTTCCTCTTCTATGTCTACATTATTACCATCTACTCTTAATCCTTTAGAATTATCTGTTTTTTCTTCTATTTTGGGCATGGTATCATTTAATGTTTCTTCAAAAGTTACATAGTGTCTTTTATAACCTTCAGTATTTATATTTGCTACATTATTTGCTATTGTCTGGCTTCTTAGGTTAGTTGCATCTAATCCCATTTTTATAATGTCATATGTATTCACACTCACTCCTCCTCAAAATATATTTTATCTATTTTATTTATTAATAAAAAATGAAGTTGCTATATTACAAAAAATAACTTCTTTATTTATCTAAATTAAATCCATTTCCACTAGATTAATACGGTAATATATACATTTAGTAAGAAAACTAATATCTTTCCAGTGAATCTCATTGAAAATATAAAAAAATTTTAATATGTATTTAAATATTTCTTCAGAAAGTTGCCTTTTTTTGTAAAATAGTAACTTTTTAAGATAATTTATCTTTATTTCAAGTTATAATTGGTAAAATATGTTATTATATGTACTTTCTACTGCAATAAAATAACTTTCCCATAACAAAATGACTGCCAAAAAGGCAGTCATTCCAGACTCCTCCTACGTATACAATATACTTAGGACTCTTTTTGGCAACTGGCTGACATAGCTTGTGTATACAAACCTTAGTCCCTATAGCTTTGCGTCACTAGATTTCTCCAGATTTGCCTATTTAGTTTTAACTTAAGTATACAATAAATAACAAATTTTTTAAATATTTTTTTAAATATTTTTTCTATATAATTTTTTAATTTAATTTCTAATATCAATATTATTTTTAATATACTTATATTTATAACATTTAACTTATATAATGTATATATATATTAAAAATATACAAAAATTTACAATATAAAATAAATTTATTCTAAGTTCACCTTTTATTCCAATCTTATTAAAATAATCTATTCTAACATTATTTTCCAATTTAATGTTTAAGCATTCATATTTCTTTTAAATTTTTCTTTCTATTCCCTCTTTCGTTGTTAAAAAACTTGTATTTTTTCACTACTTTTGATAAATTTTATTTTAGACTTATTATATATGAATACAATTTAAAATGTCATATAAGCTAACAGAATAAAACAATAAAGGGTCAAACTTTAATTAATTTGCCCTTTTATCATTTTATATTTATCGAAATTGATAGGTTTTTAACTATTTTCCAAACCTAAATTTACCTACTTATGAATTGATTTTAATTAAATATGATTATTTAAAACATATTCTAGTATATTAGTATGTATTTTTTCACCACAACTGCCGTCTGTATTTGATAGTACACTACTTAAAGAATTTAATCTTTGATTTAGCTTATAGTCATTATTGTTTTTTACTAAGTTCATAAATTTCATTAAATCCATTCCATCTTCTCCCACTACATAATTTGAAAATATATCAAAGATTCTTGAATCATAATATTCATGTTCCATATTTATATCATAAATTAATATAGGTTTCTTTGTTTGAATATATTCTATTAATACAGAAGACCTATCTGTTATTAAAGCATGAGATAAGTTGAATGATTCATAGTAAGATACAGAGTCATCTAAAATAATATTATTTTTTGTAGATATTGAATCTAACAAAGCTTTGTATCTATTAAAACATTCTGGAACTTTAGATTTTACATACTCAAGTTCTAAGGGATGTGGTCTATATATAAGACCATACTCTTGGCTATTTTCAATAATATCAAACACATTTTCAATCTCATCAATAACACCATCTTTACCATTAGGTATTTTCATTAGATTAGTTGTCCATAATAAAATGATTTTACCCTTTAATTTAGATTCATTTTCTTTATTTATATTATTCTGTTTTAAATTGTAAATTAAAGAATCAAATTTCGGAGACCCCATTGTTAATATTTTATTTTTATTTATGCCACTACATTCTGCTATAATTTCAAATGCAGGAGATTGCACAATAACCTTATCGAAATTTCTAGATGCTATAAATCCATAAACATTTAAGTAAAAACTAACAGGATAAGTTCCAGATATTCCATAAGCAACATATACAAGCATATTAGTATATCGTTTCAAGTTATAAGAAAAATAATTACTATCTACCATAGTCGCATTGTTACAATCATCATATTGATTATGAACATATATTATATCAGGCTTTTCCTTAGATAAATCAAAATCATCATAATGTATTATTGGAACATCTTCAGGAAAATCATTACCTTCATATGTATATATTTGAGTTATACCATTAGGCGTATCAATTAACTTGTAATAAGGTATGGGAACTACATAGCAGTCACACTTCTCATCCAAAACCGCAGATTTCCAGATACTTTCTAAGCTATTCCACATTTTAGCATTATAAGGCATAAATACAATTTTAGTTTTTTTATTTAGACTATTTTCTATTATATTTGATAAATAGTTTAAATTACTTATGATAAGTTCATAATCCTCAATAAGTCTTATATTTTTATACATGGAAAGTCTTAAAATTTTTACATAAGTTTCATCAATTAAATTCAACAAGTTTTTGTTGCTTCTTCCAGAGTTATTTATATATTTTTTCATATAATTAATAGCTTCTAGAGATGAATTAACTATTGATTCACTTAAATTATTATTTTTTATGTAATCAATACCCTCTATAAGTATTTGTATAAGATTTAAAACTTCATTTTTTTTATTATAGTTCATCAGATTCACCTCAATTTTAATTTTATTTATATTAAAACTATCGCTTTAGTATAAAATAATGCCTTTCTGTATCAGAGTATTGATTTATATTTGTTAAGAAGCTTTTGTTTTCAACAATTTCAAATCCTTCCTCTAGTAATGGTTTTAAAATTTCTTCATATTCTTCTATAGTTCTATATATAACATTATATTCTGAATTTAATTCTTTTGAATAAAATTCTTTTAAAGTTAATCTTTTATTTATACCAATAGGTCCAGACATATATATTATTGCTTTTTCATCTAATATTTCTAATAAATTTTTCAATGCTATTTTTAATTCATCATCATTAATGTACATTGCTACTCCTGCCAATAGAATCGTATTAAATGGCATTTTGGATTTAATTTTTGTATCATATGGAGTATTGGTAAAATCACATACTTGAAAATCACAGTCATTATCAGGAAATCTTTTTTTAGCAATAGCTATTAAGTCTTCAGCAAAATCTGTCCCAAGGTAATAGTTACATATAGGAACTATATCATCAGCTAACCTACCTACCCCACAACCTATATCCAATATATTTGAATTTCTAGTTATATTTAGTTTAGGAATTATTATTTCTTTTTCATATTTGTCTAAAGTGTTAGCATAATCAGGATTTTGATCATTACATTTCACTGAAACATAAGGATTATCTGGAATATATTTTTTAGCTCGTTTATTCCAAAAGTTTTGTACCGTGTCTTTTTTTATATCTACATGTTTTTCATAAATTCTCGTTGAATTATCCATATAAAATCTCCTTTATTTTTTGTTCCTATACCATTTTAAAGCTTCATTATATTCTTCAGGTGTATCAATTTCCCTTAATTCAACATGTGCTATTTTAAGTGGTAAGTTGGGTGAAATCATTTTATATACATGATTTGTACCAGAGCTTAAATTTTTAGAATATATTTTAAACATACCTGTCCACTCATAATCTCCATTTGTCCTTGAGAACTCTGTAGCAAACTCTCCACCATTAATAAAGTCTGTTTTAACATAGACAGGGTCTTTAGTATAGGGTTGACATACACCAATAATTTCTCCATCTGTGTTAACAAAATTATCGAAATCTTCTTTGAAAAAAAGTATATCACCATCTAGTGATATAACAGTATCTCTAGAATATTTTTTGCCTAAAGATAAACTTGCAGCAGTCTTAGTATTTAAGTAATCATGATTAAATACAAACATTATATCTTTACGATAAGAACATACAACTTCAATTAATTTTTCTGCTTGAAAGCCTACTACAATACGTATGTCATCATAATCATCAAGACACTCTAATTGTCTTATTATTAATGGCTTTCCATCTATATCTATTAACGACTTATTTGAATTTAATCCTAGCCTACTTCCTCTACCTGCACAGTTTACAACAATTGTTTTAGTAGTTTGCATAAACTTTCTTCCTCATAAAATGCATAATCACATACTTTCAATATTCCAGGAGCTATAGGTCTTACCCCTCCAAATCCAATTCCAATATCAGCATTCTCTATCATTTTTATATCATTACTACCATCACCAACTGCAACTATAGGACCTTTCATTTTTTTATAATATCTTCTTTTTTTATTATAACTTTAATTTTATCAATGAAATCACCATTTGAATGAGCTATAGATGAATAATATTTATTTTCTAAAGAAAGCTCTTTCATTAAATCACAAATCCAAAGATCTAAATTATTTGTTACGACAGTACATCTATCTGGATTTTCTTTTATAAACTTTACAATTTTTTCATTAAGATTAATCTTAGTAACTATACTTTTAACTTTAGAAATAGGAATATATTTTAATAAATCAACTCTTTTCTTAAAACTTTCCTCAAAAGATAAATTTCCTAGCATAGTTTCATTTGTAAGATTTTGCATAAGTTCATATTTATTTATACACTTAGAAATCTCAGGAAGTATTTCTTGTTTAGTTAATGTTGAATCTAAATCAAAAACAAATTTATAAATTTTCATTTCATCCCCTTTCATTGAAACATAAAATCCTATTTTTGAGTAATAAGTACATCAAACAATATTGAGTTAGAAATTTCAATAAATTTACAGAGTTCATAATTTTATAATATAATTTTAATTTTTATTATAAAACAATATATAGCTCAATCAAAAAAGCTAAAAACTAAATCTTATCAAAATAAAGAAATCTTGCGTTCTTAACTAACAAAAATACTCTATAAATGGTTTTTAAGTATTAAAATAACTTGATAAAAATTCAATTGTTACAAATACTGCTGTTTTATGTCGAGTTAATTCAATTATTTTAAAACACTAAAATCATTGAAATTGCTAAAAAATTGTCTTAATGTGCAAAATCTTCGTTTTTAGGATATTATTTTTTTAACATGCTTGTCTATTCTATTATTATAAGTAAATATGATAAAATTAGCTTCCCTTGAATCAAATCATCTATATACTAAAATCATTGAGTATATTCTATTTTATTTCATGTCAATATCGATATATATTGTTGTACTAGTAAATTTTATATCATTATTTTTATATGTATGTATTCAATCTTTTATTAGATTTTTCATTAACTGTTATTGATATTCTTATTTTCTAAATAACCTAGTTTTGAATTTATTTTAAACTTTTTAAGTACTCTATATTATATATAGTATCCTCATTTTCTAAGTCTAGTGATAATGCCTTTTTTAATGCAAAATCAGCTTCCTCAAATTTAGCTTCACACATAAACAAAATTGCCTTTATATTTAAAATCTTTACATCATCTGTAAATGTTTTTGAGTAGTCTTCAATCAATAATTTTGCATCATTTATTTTTCCATTCTCAATCATATTTTCTATACGAATAATAAAATTATCTTTTAATAATTTAAATTCTTCACTTTCTGTTATACTTTCTTCTAATTCACTCATAAAGATTTTTATTATTCTATTGTAAAAAGGGTATTCATTTAATAATCTTCTCATATTATGTAGATATTCTAATTTTTCATTAGGACTATTTATCTTCCTTTTACCATCAAGTAGATGCTTAAATTCTAAAGTAAATTTATCTATATCATTACAAACAAACTTTATTAATTCACAATCATTTAAATTGCTATATATGTATTTTATGTATTTATAAGAGTACATCATATAAATATAAAAAAGTTCTTTATATTTTTTATCACTTAAATTAACATTTTCTAAAAGAACTTTAGATATAACTTTATAAATTCTTATCTTTTCTATTTCTGATGTATTAGGACAACTAATTATATATTTATATATTGATACATTAAAACTTCTTTCTAAGGCTAAAATATACCTTAAGTATTTCTCTATCCAAACGTATTCCATATTGTAAAAAATGTCTAATAAGTCAACTTTTTCTTCAAAAGCTATTTTTATAACACTTGCATAAACTATATCTTTTTCTTCATTTAGTATTTTTCTACATGTATCTAATGATACATGTTTGTTTATTCTTATTTTATTCAAAAGACCATAATTACCTTCAATATCACAAAGGCTTTTATATATGAACTCTTTCTCATCATCTTTTATACTATTTATAAAGTCTTCCATACTTCTATAAAAACTATCTCTTTCAACCTTCGAATTTTGAATCTCTCTATAATAGTTTTTTATGTCTTCAAATCTATTTAATTTATATAAGGACATAAATAAGCTAAAGTACACATTCTTCTTTTTTTCCACAGCTTCAATATTATCATACTCTGAAATTACTAAATCATATTTCTCAAGCTTATAATAAATTTTTATCAATGTAATTATAGCCTCGTCTCTAAATCCTACAGCATCAGTATCTGAAAGCAAACTATTTGCTTGTGTACTCATTTCGTAATTATCTAGCAAATAAATATATCTTTTATATGAATTTATACTATTCTCATACTTTCCTAAATCAACTTGTGCTTGTGCAATATGATAATATACATCAATGTTATTTCTGTCCTTATTAATATATTTTAAGCATAATTTTTCGCACTTTTTAGCCTTTCCTAAATATAAATATACTTTTGCAAGATTTGTTATCAAGTATCCAGGTACTATTTCTAATTTTGAGTATAATTTATAAGACTTTTCTAGATAATCTAAAGCTTCTTGATATTTTCCTAATATAATAAGATTTTTCCCTATTTGATAATTTGTATATGGTGACTTCTCATCTTCTTTTAATTCCTCAAGTAACAGCTTTTCATTTCTTTTTACTTTATTTATTCTTATCTCTTCATCTTCAAACAAGTATCCATAATGTTCAAAATCAGCAATATTATTAAATATAGGATTTTTATACATTGGTTGTTCATGAATTTTACCACAGTATTTAAAATCAACGTTCTTGAAAAATCTCAAAACTGAACAATATCCATATAATTTTTTATCAAATGAATAAAGATTTTTTAGTCTTACTGATGCAGAATTAAATTTTTTATCAAGAGCATCTTCAAAAAATTTTATAATATTTGAAGAATCAATTAATACTTCATCTGCATCCAATATAAGTAACCATTCACCCTTAGCGTATGATATAGATATATTTCTCATACTAGAGAAATCACCATTCCAATTATGAAAGTACACTTTTTCTGTATATTGTTTTGCTATTCTTATAGTGTCATCTGTAGAACCTGTATCAACTATTATAAGTTCACTCTCTATTGAATTTCTCAATGTGGCTAATGATTTTAAAGTTTTTTCAAGTATCTTTTCTTCGTTTTTGACCATCATAACTATACTAAGTAACATATATATTTTCCTTTCAAAATCATATTTCTAAAAAAAGAAAGGAATAAAGCAAAGCCTTATCCTTTCTTTTTTATTCAATATACTAATATTCTATCCTAATAATTGTAAAACCCCTTGTGGTTGTTGATTAGCTTGAGCAAGCATTGATTGTGATGCTTGAACTAATATATTCATTTTAGATAAGTTAACCATTTCTGAAGCAACATCTGTATCTCTTATTCTTGATTCTGCTGCCGTAACATTCTCTAAAGTATTATTTAAATTGTTTTGAGTTGATTCTAGTCTGTTTTGTTGTGCACCTAATTTTGCTCTTGATGAGTTTAAACTCTTAAGAGCTCCATCTAAGCTAGATACCATAGCTTTAGCTGCATCTGTTCCTGTAGTTCCACCAGTCTTCAGACTTGCTATTGTAGTAGTTGTTATACCAGCTCCAGACATTATACTTGCAGTATTTACTAATTGAATTCTTATCTCATTATTATTATAAGATGTACCTGCAACATTAGTTCCATAATTTGCTCCAACTTGTAATCTTATTGTTGAAGAGCTTCCATCAAGTAGCTTCTTACCATTAAACTCAATTGAACTTGATATTCTTTCAACTTCATCTTTTAGTTGTAACAATTCATCAGCTATCTTTTCTCTTTCTTCAGCAGTATTAGTCTCATTTGCAGATTGTACTGATAAAGTCCTCATTCTCTGTAGTATGTTACCAGTTTCTTCTAATGCACCTTCTGCTGTTTGTACAACAGATATACCATCTTGAACGTTTCTTCCTGCTTGGTCTAAACCTTTTATTTGAGATCTCATTTTCTCAGATATAGCAAGCCCAGCAGCATCATCAGAAGCTCTCTTTATCCTAATCCCAGAAGATAGCTTCTCCATAGATTTACTTTGTGCACTTACATTTCTACCCATTTGGTTATTTGCTATCAAAGCACTTACATTTGTATTAACTCTCATTATTTTACCCTCCTTAGTATAGTTGACATCCTTGTCATTTCTACTTTTTACATTTTTTATTAATCTTTCACTTATATAATCGGACAAGCTAATATATAACTTTATACTTTTTTATTAAAAATATTTACTTTTTCTCTATTTAAGCTATAATACATTGTGTTCACTTCTTTAGTAAGTTTATACTCATGTAATTCTTTTTTTACTCCTAATAATTGTTCTTGTAAAATATCTCTTATTCTATCATCAATTTCAATTAATTCCATTCTATTATAAAACTGTATAAAATCATTTCTATCAATTTCACTTACACTATTTATAATCTCTTGTCTTTCACCTAATTTACTACTTATCTTTATATATTCTTCTTTTTCAATCAAATTTATAATTTGTAAAGATATGTCTTTATATAAATTTAGTTTTTCTTTTAATTTATCCATAACTAATTACCTTGTGCTTGTGAGAAGTAGTTCATTTGGGAAGAATACTGATTCAACAAAGATTCCAAAGCCGAATATTTAGCATAAAGTCTTTTCTCTTTATCATTCATTTTTTCAACTAGCCTACTTATATTTCTTTCTTGCTCTGCAATTTGTTTTGAATATACATTTTCACTGGCAGAAGCAGTCTTTTCTATACCTGCTTTTTTAGCAAGTTTAGAAATTGAACTTCCAGAATATTCATATACAATATCTTTTAACTTTTCAAACATCCCCTTATCATCATGATTTGAAGAATAACCTGCTAGTGTTTTGTATACTTTATCACTATCATCTATAAGAGCCTTTGAAAAAACATCTGCATTAAATGATATTTGACCTTTTTTATTGTAATTTTCACTTTCATTGATACCTAGTTTTCTTAATGTAACAATATTTTTTCCATCTCCAAAAAATGCAGACTGAATATCTTCAAAAAAAGCTCTTAACTCATCATCATTTCTAAGTATACCTTCTTTAGCTTTCTTTTCCCACTTTTCTATTTCTTCAGTTGTCATCTCTTCTTTTTGCTCATCTGTAAGAGGTGGATAACCTTTTGGTTTTTTAGTAGTAACTAAACCATAGACCTTGTCCATCAATTTATTATAATCATCCACAAATGCCTTCATATTTTTAACAGCCTCTTCAGTATCAGTAACAGAAGTCAGCTTTGCAGTTCCTTTTGAATTTACATTATACTCAATATTATCTATATTAAATGAATTCTCTTCTTTACTTATATGCGTTACTCTTCCATGTTCATCAGTTACATCAGCTTCTAGATTTTTTCCATATACAGTTGCCACTTGGTTCCCACTAGCATCAGTTGCAAATGTAATACCATTATCATTAGCAATTTGCTGAGCTAAATTGTTATTTCCAATTACTTTTAAATCAATGTCTGATGACGAACCAGTCTTTTTTCTCGAAATAATCAATTCACCTGTCATCTCGCTATAAGAAGCCTTTATATCATTATCTGCACAAAGTGAGTTTATCTTACTTACAATAGTACTTGTAGTATCTTGTCCAGATATTGGTATATTTACACCACCTATATTTAAAGAACTTGCTCCACTAGCATTTGGAGGAAACTGTTGAACAATAGGGTCACTTGAATTCAATTTAATAGTTACTTTTGCTGGTTCAGCAATTTGAGAAACTGCAAATTGATAATTTATTTTTTCTGCACCAGCCGAGCCTTTTGCTACTATAATGCTTTCATCAGAACTAGTGATTCTTGTAGCAGAGTATGCATTTTTACTTATTATACTATTAGGAGAGGCTATATTTAGATACTTATCATAAAGATTCTTTGATTCTTTTATAATGTCTCTGTATATTTCTTGCTTCCATTTAACGATTTGTTGCGCTTGTTTTGCTTTATTAACTTTCTCCTTATCTCTAATCATACTAGCTTCTATTATGCCTTCCATATCAAAATTTCCTGAAAGACCTGTAACTCTTATTGGACTTATACTTGACATATATTTATCCCCCCATCATGATTATATTTATAGTTTATTATATACTTCATGCCATGTATCTCTTATTTGTTCTACTATTGGCAATATATCATCAATTACTTTAATATCTTTCTTTATATCAGCCTTTGCTAATTCGTGTTTTATGAATTCATAAACTTTATACATATCCTTTGCCCATTGTCCTGCACTTTGGTCTAATGTAACCATTAATTCTGCAAATATATTTTGAACTCTAACGAGTTCATTATGTGCTTTTAAATAGTCCTTATTTAAAAGTGCAACTTTCGATATATTAGTATATTTGACTGTACCATCTACAAGTATCAATAGTAATTCTTCTTTTGATAAGCCATTTAATTCAGTTAAATTTAACTCCATTATTTATACCTACTTCTTTCTTCTTTACTTTTTTTATCAGCTTCATGCCATGTATCTTTAATTTGCTCTATTACAGGTAATACATTATCTATTATTTGTATATCTTTTCTGATATTTGCCCTTGAAAGTTCATATCTTACAAAATCATAAACTCTATACATATCTTTCGCCCATTGACCTGCATTTTGGTCTAATGTAACCATTAGCTCTGTAAATATATCTTGAACTCTTATAAGCTCTCTATGTGCTTTTCGTGTATTTTTATCTATAATAGCTCCTCTGGCCATTTTTGTATATTTTAAGGCACCATCAACAAGCATAAGCAATAATTGTTCTTTTGATGCCATAAAAATAGCATTTTGCTTATAAGAATTATAAGGATTTTCTCCATACATATATTACTTCCTCCAAGTGTTTTATTTTAATGATTTTAAGATTTCAAGATTTTTATTTGTGGCTTTTATATTTTCATTTTTTATTTTTTCATATATTTCTTTTCTTAAGATACTTATATTATTAGGAGCAGATATGGCTAATTTTATGTTATTTCCATCTACGCCTACAACTTTTACTTCTATGTTATCTCCTATAAGCACTGCTTCATCTTTTTTTCTCGAAATTACTAGCATCCACCATCACCTCTTAATAATGGATGCCATATTGAATATTCCTCATCCTGTAAAATTATTTGCATTCCGCAATTATTTCTTACATTTATTACTATAGGTGCTTTCATATTCACAGTTGATTCTTCAAGTGTTTGACCAATAGTGATTATATTAAGCAATATAATATCATTTGGAGATTTTACTTCAAGTTTTTCTATTGTTTCTTGATTTAGGACTATTTCATATTCCTTAATAATTTTAAATGGTGATACAACAATAAATCCTATACAATCTTCTTCAGTAGAATTAAATTCTTTTAAAATATCTTCATTTTCTATATCCAAAAGCTCATATTCTTTTAAGTTTTCAAATCCTAGTATTCCTTTTTTTAATGTAACCTTCATCATGACTGCGTTATTTTACTATATATAATCTAATATAGATACATTAAATAACTTTCCTCCTGTTTGTAGTGAAGCTTGATAAGTTAATTCTGCAGCCTTTAATTGAACAAGCTTTTCCCCGTAATCTATCTCATTATTTTGCGATAAAATATCCTTTAACTGTATCAAACTTTCATCATTTTTTTCTTTCATAGTATCCACCGTATTTGCCTTTGTACCATATATAGACCTAACATTTACTGTATTATTTATTAGATTCTCCATATCACCTAAACAAGTTGTTGTCAAATCTTTTATATTCGCATCACTTGGATTTGCTAGTTTCTTTGATATATTATTTAACTTTTCAAAAGGGTCAGGTTTTGTTGGATCAAATCCAAGACTACTCAACTTAACATTATAATCTACACTGATTCCTTGAGCTACATCCACACTCAAAGAATCATTTAATTTATTAAGATTTATACTAGAATTAAACTTTAAGCTTACTGATCCATCAGCATTATCTACACACTCAACAGGTGGTGTGCCCGTATCCGAGCCTGAAAATATGTACTTACCTTCATGTGTTGCATTTAAAGCATTTGCTATTTCTTTCATTTTTTCATTGATTGAATTACTAATAGTTTTTATTTCGTCATCTGAATATGAACCATTACCACTTGATACCAACCCCTTCTTTATATCTGCTAATAAATTACCAAGTTGGCCTAATGAAGTATCTGTCATTTCTAACCAATCTGCTGTATCTTTACAATTTTCAATATAAGTTTCCATAGTTTTTATTTCACTTTTTGAGTTCAATATCTTTATTGCCTTATATGGGTTATCTGATAGTTTATTTATTTCTTTCGTCGTGTTAACTTGTCTATTGACCTTGTCTAATCTTTGTAAATTATCTTGCAATGAATTTAGATAACCACTAGACATCATACCTGTACTAACTCTCATTATAAAATCCTCCTTTTATTAGATTATTCCATTTATTACAACATCCAATAGTTGTACTGCTGTTGACATAACTTTTGCACTAGCTTGATAGGAACGTTGTACTTTCATGAGTTCTGCCATTTCTTCATCTAAAGATACACCTGAAACACTCATTCGTGAATTATCAACATTATTTATAATTTTACGTTGATTCACTTCATCTTGATTAACTTTTTGAGAATCTAAACCTACCGATTCTACAAAAGCCTTATAGTGGTCACTTATTGTGCTTACTTTTCCACCAACTGGCCCAATATCTATTTTTTCATCCTTTAACTTAGCAATCTTTGAAGCTTCTTGAGTAGTAAGCTTTAATTCATTTGGATTACTTTTTATCGCTGGATTTACTTTTATAATATCTTCACCAGCTACATTTGAGGTTACAAAAAAATCTCTTACAGTTATTCCAACAGATGCATTATAAGCATCATTTATCTGTTTGGCTAATCCATCAGATACATCTTTTAAGTCGCTTTTATATGTATCAATTTTACCATGCATTTCAAACAAACCTTGTAAAGTTCCTGATATACCTGTTTTCCAAGTTCCATCTGCATTTTTCAACTCATTAAGTTCCAATTTACCATCTGAAAGCATATTTTTAACATCGCTATTTTCAAGATCTAACTTAAAACTCAAGTTATCTAATATTCTATCTCTTTCATCAAGCAAATCATTTGGCGTAGAACCAGAACCAGAGATAATATCAATAGATTTATTTAAGTCTTCAAGACTTTTTAACATGTCATTTATTTGTTTTATCTCAGTATCTATATTAGAATCTATATCTCCTTTTAACTTATCAAGCTTCTTATAACTTTCGCTTATTAAAGTTGCTAAATTAGATGCATTTTCTACCACTAGACTTTTTCTACTTTCACTATTTATATCCTTTGATAATGATTCCCATCCTTTAAAAAAATCATCTATACCTGCAGATATTCCATAATCTGACGGTTCATTTAGTATAGTTTCTATAGTATTATAATAATCATATTTTGAAACTGTATTCCCATACTTATGAGCTTCTGCTCTAAATTGGTAATCATAAAAACTATTTCTAGCTCTTGTTACATCTGTTACATGTACTCCAGTACCTAATTGTCCTCTTCCAATTGAATTGCTCAAACTAGGCATATACATTGGACTATTTGTAGCAAAATCGGTCCTTTGCCTAGAATAACCGTCTGTATCTAGATTACTTATATTATGAGAAATTGTCTGTATTGATTTTTGGTGCGCATTCATTCCTGAATTAGCTGTATTTAAAATGGAAAATAATCCTGCCATATTTCTCCTCCCAATATCTATTTTCTAATATTTCCATAAGAATTATAAGTTGTAATTTGTTTATCAGCTGGTTTTATGAAATTAATCATTTTTTTCGTGAAAATAAGTTCTTTCTTCATTAAAGAATCATTTGATTCTTGTTGATTTTTAGCTAAAACAATAATATGCTTTAAGTCTATATATATTTCTTTTAAATATTCATCATGACTGTTTTCAACAACTTCACTCATTGAAACATCATCCCCCAAAAGTTGTCTTCTTTTTATTTCTATAGATGCAAGTTCTCTACTAATATCCTCTAGTTTAGGATTCAACCTATTTAAATTTTCTAAGTCTTTTTCAATTATATAATCAAATTGTTCTTTTAGTAATTCCATCATATTACTAATTATCTTTTTTTCTTCATATATTATGACTTTTAAGTCTGCAATCATGACTTTATCCTCGCATCTCCTCTATCATTTTTTTAGCAATTTCTTCTGGTTTAATTTTGTAAGTTCCATTTTCTAACGCACTTTTTATTTCTTCTATTTTTTTATTTCTAGTCGCTTCATCGCTCATATTTGATACACTTGACATTTCCTTTGCAAATTTAGATAGTTCTATCTTGTCTGTTTTATCAGCTTTTTGAACTTGTTGCACCTTTTTTACATCCGATTTATTCTTTAGATAATTATTTACTACAATATTTGAACTTACACTTTTAATATTCATAACCTCACCTCCAAAATTACATCCTTATATTTTAATTATCGCTCAAAAAAGAAAAATATTTATATGATTCAAATAGATTTTAAATTTTTTATAAAAATACCCCTTGATTAAACTAATATAGAATAATCTAAGGGGATATTTTTTAAAGTATTAATTTATGTCTGAATCTTCTATTTTAGATAATCTTACATATAATGTTTCATTTGTAATAATACTTTCTCCATAAGCAAACAACCTGTCATTTGCATATATGTCTAATTTTTCATCTACATTCTTATTTAGTTTTATTATAGAACCTTCTTTTAAATCTAATATTTTTTTTATTGTTTCTGTTGTGTTTCCTATGGAAACAGCCACATTTACTTTCGCATTAAAAACATTTTGATTTTCCTCTATAATCCCAGTCTTTTCTTCTATTAATTGACCAAAATTCAATTCATATATATCTTCTTTTTTGCTATTCATAAAAATTTTCTCCTTGTGTAATCTTATCTATACATATCTATCAATAAACCTTGTATCATATCAACAGTAGAAACAATATCTATATTTTCTTTTTCTTCACTAAGTAGTTTACTAGTCATATTCTCAAGTTTGTTATCAATAATCTTTACATTCTTATAATATTGATGCTCCCAGAAACCACCACTTTTATCAAGTGAATACATATTATCTACAACAGATTTTAGGTATTCTTTTACTGCATTTTTATATCTACTAATATCACCATAATTTTGTGTAAGTACAAGCCTTTCCCCAGCCTTTTTTACACTATCTAAATTCTTTTTTATATCTTCTAGTGAAGAAGATTGTTTTACAAAGTTTAAGCTATCAGAAAACTTGTTATTTTCCTTTGTTTTTTTAACTTCTATACTTCTACTTGGACTTATATTTAGCTTGTCTATATTTATACCCATAATAAATTCTACCCTCTATAATATTTCATAACCTTAGGTATATAATTTTGTGTCTCTTTTGGCATTTTATACAAGTCCGAAATTGATTCTACGCCTCTACTTCTCATTCTACCAGGTCCACCATTATATGCCATCAATCCCATTTCTATACTACCTCCAAACATATCTATATACTCCTTAATATGTCTAGTCCCAGCATCTATATTTTGTTCTATGTTAAAAGGGTCTGTTACTCCTAAATCTCTGCAATTTTCTGGCATAAGTTGCATAAGACCCTTGGCCCCAGCAGAAGATACAGTATTTGGGTTAAAATCTGATTCAACTTTAATTATTGCCTTTATAAGATTTGCATCTACATTATATTTCTTTGATGCTTGCTCTACAGCATTTTCAATTCTCGACTTTACACTTTTATCTTTTGTATCAACTTCAATAAACTTACCAACTGTATTATTTACTACACTATCAAGTTCATTAAACAGTTTTTCAGAATTAGATGATAAATTATATCCATTAGAGGTTTGTTGATTATTTTGTGATAATGCTTTCAACAATGTCATCATAATCATGTCAAATCCAGACGAATTATTATATCCACAGTTGCATTGATTTGTGGTATTACTACCAGATAATTGTGTCAATGCCAATATATTTATTAGTGAACTTATTTCGTTCAAAATAAAACTCCCCTTTCTAAATTTTATAAACTTTAAAGTTGTCCTTATATAATTCAAGATACTTGAGTTCCTATAAAGTCTTCTTGTTATAGACTCCTTTGTTAAATTAATTTCTTTTATATTCATTAAAACTCTAAATTTAGTTTCACTACATTATGATTATCGGATAAATAAAAAAAATATTTATACTTAAATTATTTACTAATTATTTTTTTAATTGACTACTAGACTCTTTTTATTAATACTTTCCTTTATTATAATTACTACTAATAAACAATCAATTTTAATTAATTATAACACAGCTTGTATTTTAACTTAAGTTGAACTTATTATTTCTTACATAAATAAAAAGAGATGTAATATTAAATGATTATCATCATATTATTACATCTCTTCAAATCTAAATATCTAAAATATATATTGTAACTAACAGTTAATCATCAGAGCTTTATCTAAAATACTTAACTCCAGATTCAAATATCTCTTGGTCTTTTTCACCTATGATATTCTTAAATACTTCCTCTCCGATTCTCTCAGAATGTCCCATTTTACCAAACACTCTACCATCAGCACTAGTTATACCTTCAACAGCATAGAATGAACCATTTGGATTAAACTCAATATCATAAGTAGCCTCATTATTAAAATCAACATACTGAGTTGCTACTTGCCCATTGGCAATTAATTCTCTCATAACATCTTCACTAGCAACAAATTTACCTTCTCCATGAGAAATTGCTATATTGTGAATATCTCCAACATTAGTTTGAGCTAACCAAGGAGATTTATTAGATGAAATTCTAGTTCTAGCAATCTTAGCTTGATGACGACCAATATTGTTGTAAGTAAGTGTTGGTGCATTTTCGCTTGGAACTCTTATTTCTCCATATGGAACTAATCCTAATTTAATTAGTACTTGGAATCCATTACAGATACCTAGCATTAGACCATCTTTTTGAGTTAAAAACTCATTTATAGCTTCTTGTACTCTAGGATTTCTAAATACAGTAGCTATAAATTTACCAGAACCATCTGGCTCATCACCAGCACTAAATCCACCTGGTAACATTATTATTTGAGAAGATTTTATTTCATTTACTATTGTATCTATAGAATCTTCTATGTCTTTATAAGTTAAATTCTTAAATACTCTTATATTTGCACTAGCTCCTGCTCTTTCAAATGCTCTTGCAGAGTCATATTCACAGTTTGTTCCAGGGAATGCTGGTATAAACACTCTTGGAGTAGCTATACTTAATGATGATTTTTTAGCCTCTCCTTGTGATATATAACTTATAGTCTCTATCTTTGATTTTACATCTTCTGTTTTAGTTGGGAATATAGGCTCTAAAGTACTACAATGTGCTTTATATAATTCATCTAGTGAAAGTTCTTCACCTTTGATGAATATACTAGCTTCTTTAACTGTACTTCCAAGCACTATGTAATTATATCCATCTAGTATACTCAAATCATCATTTGCTAATTCAAGTACTATATTTCCATAACTAGCCTCAAATAATTTATCATCTGTAAATACTTTTTCAGCTTCTTCACTAAACTTAAATCCTATTTTATTACCAAAAGCCATTTTACTTATTGCTTCACCTACACCTGCAAATCCCAATGCGTATGTTGATAAAACTTTGTTTCCATGTATAAGTTCTCTTACTTTGTCTAAGTTTCTCTTTAATTCTTCAAAATCTATAACATCATTTTCTGCCTTGTTTACACATAACATTACTACTTTTGAATCTACTTTTTTAAATTCTGGAGATACTACTTTCTTAGCATCTACTGTATCAACAGCAAATGAAACTAGTGTTGGTGGAACTTCAATATCTTTAAATGTACCAGACATACTGTCTTTTCCACCTATAGCAGGTATCTCAAATTTACTTTGTACATAGAACGCCCCTAAAAGTGCTGAGAATGGTTTACCCCATTTTTCTGGATTGTTACCAAGTTTCTCAAAATACTCTTGGAATGTAAGTCTTGTTGTACTATAATTTCCTCCAATAGCAACCAATTTACACACAGATTCTACTACTGCATATAAAGCACCATGGAATGGGCTCCATTTTCCTACCTTTGGATTGTATCCATAAGTCATTATTGTAGAAGTATTAGTTTCTCCTCCAAGTACTGGTATCTTAGCAACCATACCTTGAGTTGGAGTAGCTTGATACTTTCCTCCAAATGGCATAAGCACTGTATTACCACCAATTGTATTATCGAACATCTCAACTAATCCTTTTTGAGAACAAACATTAAGGTCAGATAATACTTTTGTAAACTTGTCTTTCATACTTGCACACTTAACATCTTTTATTATTTCATTAGAATTAAAGAATGTATTTTCTTCATCTACTTTAGTAACATGAACATCAGTAGTTTGTTTTACTCCATTTGTATCCAAGAACTCTCTATTTATATCTACAATTGCTTTTCCATTCCAGAACATTCTTAAATATCCCGTATCTGTTACTGTAGCTACATGTGTAGCTTCTAAGTTTTCTTCTACTGCTAATTGTATAAATTTATCTTTATCTTCTTTTTTTATAGCTACTGCCATACGCTCTTGTGACTCTGAAATTGCAAGTTCAGTTCCATCAAGTCCATCATATTTTTTAGGCACTAAATCTAAGTTTATATCTAAACTATCAGCAATCTCTCCTATAGCAACACAAACTCCACCTGCTCCAAAATCATTACATCTCTTTATCATTTGAGCAACTTCTTTATTTCTAAAGAATCTTTGTATTTTTCTTTCGTTAGGAGCATCTCCTTTTTGAACTTCTGCACTACAAGTTAAGATTGATTCTTCACTATGTTCTTTAGATGAACCAGTTGCTCCTCCACAACCATCTCTTCCTGTTTTTCCACCAAGAAGAATTATTACATCTCCTGCTTCAGGTCTTTCTCTTACTACATTCTCTTTTGGCGCTGCTGCTATAACAGCACCTATTTCCATTCTCTTTGCAACAAAGTTTTCATCATATACTTCTGCAACTTGCCCAGTTGTAAGACCTATTTGGTTACCATATGAACTATATCCATGAGCAGCTTCTGTAGTTATTTTTCTTTGCATAAGTTTTCCAGGCAAAGTATCCTCTAAAGTTGTTCTTGGGTCAGCACTTCCTGTAACACGCATTGCTTGATAAACATAACTTCTTCCTGATAGTGGGTCTCTTATAGCTCCACCTAAACAAGTAGCTGCCCCACCAAATGGCTCTATTTCAGTTGGATGGTTGTGAGTTTCATTTTTAAACATTACTAAATATTTTTCCATCTTACCATCAACTTCAACATCTACATTTATACTACATGCATTTATTTCTTCACTTTCATCTAGGTCATTTAATTTTCCGTTTTTCTTTAATTCTTTTACTGCAACTGTAGCTATATCCATTAAACATATATCTTTGTGTCTATTTACATATACATTGTCTCTTGAGTTAAGATACATTTGATACGCTTCTTTTACTATATTATTAAATTTACCATCTTCTATTTTTACATTTTCTATTTCAGTCATAAAAGTAGTATGTCTACAATGATCAGACCAATAAGTATCTAGAACTTTTATTTCTGTTATAGTTGGATTTCTCTTTTCTGTATCTTTAAAATATTTTTGAACGTGTTGTAAATCTCCTAAAGTCATTGCTAACCCTTTTTCACTTACAAATGTTCTTAATCCATCTTCATCTAAATCTATAAATCCATCTAATACTTCAACTGTTGTTGGTATCTCCGTTTCCATTTTTAATGTTTCTGGTTTTTCTAAAGATGCTTCTCTACTATCTACTGGATTTATACAGTAATCTTTTATTTTAGAAAACTCTTCATCAGTTATTTTACCTGATAATATATAGACTTTTGCTGTATTAATGGCAGGTCTTATCCCTTGATTTACGATTTGGACACATTGAGCTGCCCAGTCACCTCTTTGGTCATATTGACCAGGAAGAAATTCTATTGCAAACACTCTTTCACCATTTAATTCTGGTATTTCTTCATAATATACTACATCTAGATTTGGTTCAGAGAATATTGTCTTTGCTGCATTTTCATAAACTTCTTCTGATATTCCTTCTACATCATATCTATTTAATATTCTTAAATTTTCTATATTACTTATGTGTAAACTTTCCACCAAGTCTTTTTTTAAAGCTTTAGCCTCAAGGTCAAAACCTTCTCTTTTTTCAACTAGTACTCTTCTAACCATTGAGTCTTTATTTTCAGTATTCAACATACCTTATCCTCCATTTTAGAAAAATTATCTTCCTATGTCTGTTCTATAGTGCATTCCTTCAAAGTTTATCTTCTTTATGTTTTCATAAACTTTTTCTGCTGCATCCTTAACTGTAGCTGACTTTGCAGTTATACCAATTACTCTTCCTCCATTGGTAACTAAATTACCATCAAGCATCTTAGTGCCACTATGGAATACTACTATATCATCATCCAAGTTTTCAAGACCAGTTATAATTTTCCCTTTTTCATAACTGTCTGGATACCCTCCTGATGTAAGCATAACACATACAGCTTCATCATCACTATAATTTATTTCTATATCTTTTAATTTATTATCCAATATAGCTTCCATTATCTCATGTAAATCTGTTTCTAATCTAAATAAAACAGATTGTGTCTCAGGGTCTCCAAATCTTACATTATATTCAAGTACTTTTTCTCCATCTTCAGTTATCATAAGACCAACAAATAAAATACCTTTAAAGTTAAGTCCATCTTTTTTGAATCCTTCTAAAGTTTTTTCTAATACTGTCTCTTTTACTTTATTTGCTAATTCTTCTGTATATATTTCACTAGGTGAAAAAGTCCCCATTCCACCAGTGTTTGGCCCTTGTTCATAGTTGTTTACCTTCTTATGGTCTTTTGCACTTGCCATAGGAACTATTGTATCATTATCTACAAATGCCAAAATTGAAGTTTCTATTCCTTTTAAAAACTCTTCAATTACTATTTTATCTCCAGCAGTTCCAAACTTCTTATCTGACATCATTTCTTTTAAAGTTGCTATAGCATCTTCTCTATTTTCAGGTATTACAACACCTTTTCCAGCAGCTAATCCGTCTGCTTTTATTACTACCGGATATCCAAAGCTATCTATTTCTGATATAGCTTCTTCTAAGTTTGTATATTCTTTATATTTTGCAGTAGGTATGTTATGTTTTATCATAAAATCTTTTGAAAAAGCTTTACTCCCTTCAAGTTGAGCACATTTTTTATTAGGTCCAAATACTCTTAACCCTTCTTTTTCAAACTCATCTACTATTCCCATAACTAGTGGTACTTCTGGTCCTACTATTGTCAGACCTATTTTATTTTCTTTGGCAAATTTTAAAAGTTCTTCTATATTAGTATCACCTATATTTAAACATTCTGCTACATTTGCAATTCCTGCATTACCTGGCGCGCAATAAATTTTTTCTACATTCTTTTCTTTGCTTAGTTTCCAACATATAGCATGCTCTCTTCCGCCACCGCCTACAACCAATATCTTCATAATATCCTCCTTAGTGTTTGAAGTGTCTTATTCCTGTAAATACCATAACCATATCATACTTATCACAAGCTTCTATTGAATCTTTATCTTTTATAGAACCACCTGGTTGAACTACTGCTGATATTCCATATTCATGAGCTAATGTTACACAATCATCAAATGGGAAAAATGCATCTGATGCTAAAACAGCTCCTTTAAAATCTTTATCTTTGTTATTTTCAAGAGCATTTTTTAATGCCCAAATTCTTGATGTTTGTCCACAACCTAAAGCTAGAGTTTGTCCATTTTTTACTATTGCAATTGCATTTGATTTCATATTTTTTACTACTCTCATACCAAATTCCATGTCCTTAAGTTGTTCATCTGTTGGTTTTGCTTTTGTTACATTTTCACTTTTTTCTGCTAATATATTATTTCTATCTTGTATTAATAATTTTCCATCTAAATATTTCATTTCATATGGTTGTAAACTATTTTCTATCTTAGCTAATTTTAATATTCTTAGATTTTTCTTTTGCTTAAGTATCTCTAAAGCTTCTGGTTCAAAATCATATGCTACTACTATTTCTAGGAATATTTCATTTAATTTCTCTGCTGTAGCTTTATCTATAGTAGAAGTTATTCCTACTATTCCACCAAATATTGAAACTTTATCTGCTTCATAACATTTTGTATATGCTTCAAAAGCATCTTTTCCTAGCCCTACTCCACATGAATTAGCATGTTTTATAGCTACTGAAACTACTTCTTCACTATCTTTAAATTCTCTCATTACTTCTAAACATCCATGTAAATCGTTTAAGTTGTTAAAAGAAAGTTCTTTACCGCCTAATTGCTCATAATTTAAGATTGGATTTTTTGCATTTGATTGTGAATATAAGAAACCATTTTGATGTGGATTTTCTCCATATCTTAAAGTTTGTTCTTTTTGGAAAGTTAAATTTAATATGTCAGGATACGTATCTCCAACTTCTCCAGCAAAATAACTAGATATTAACGCATCATATCTTCCTGTAGTTGAGAAAGCTTTATATGATAATTTTTTTCGGTCTTCTAATGTCATTGTGTCTGTTTTTAATTTTTCTATTATAGAATCATAATCTTTTATATCTACTACTACTATTACATCTTTATAGTTTTTAGCAGCAGAACGTATCATAGATGGTCCACCAATATCTATATTTTCTATCATTTCATCATGGCTTTTTCCAGCTTTTAAAGTTCCTTCAAAATCATATAGATTTACAGCTACTAAATCTATTGAACATATTTTGTGTTCATTTACAGTTTCTACATGAGATTCTTTATCTCTTTTATAAAGTATACCACCATGTATATATGGATTTAATGTTTTTACTCTTCCATCTAATATTTCTGGAAAGTTTGTAACATCTTCAACTTGCATTACATTAACTCCATTTTCTTTTAATATCTTAAAAGTATTTCCTGTAGATATAATTTCATAATCTAGCTTATTTAACTCTTTAGCAAATTCCACTACACCTGTCTTGTCAGTTACACTTATTAAAGCTCTCTTACTCATTTATAAACACTCTCCTACCTTGAAGTTTTAATTTATTTTCACAAAAAAGACTTATACTTTCTTTTAAAATCCTATGTTCAACTTCTAACACTCTTTTTGCAAGTGTTTTTGCATCATCATCTTGATTCACTTTAACTACATCTTGCATTATGATTGGTCCAGTATCAGCACCTTCATCAACAAAATGAACTGTAGCACCAGTTACTTTAGCTCCATAATCTATCACACCTTGATGAACTTTTTCTCCATAGAATCCAGCTCCACAGAATGAAGGAATTAATGATGGATGTATGTTTATCATTTTGTTTCTAAACTTATTAACCAGCTTTGGGCTGATTATTTTTAAATAACCAGCCAATACTACTAAATCTATTTTATTTTCTTTAAGAATTTCTATTATCTTGTCTTCATTAGTTTCACAAATTGCCTTTATGTTATGATTTTTAGCTCTCTCTAATCCATAAGCATCTTGCTTACTTGAGATAACTACTTTAACCTGACCTTTGATTTCTCCAGACTCAGTGCCATCTATAACTGCTTGTAAATTTGTTCCTCCACCAGATATTAAAACTCCTATATTTAGCATAATTCTACACCTTCATGACTATCTACTACTTCACCAATTATATAAGCTTTATCTTCTAGTAATTCACTGTATTTTTTATCTACATAAGCAGCATTGTCATTTTCTCTATTATTTATAAAGTTTACAACATTGTCAGCATTTTCTTTATCTACTATTAAAACTAATCCAATACCCATGTTGAAACTCTTATGAAGTTCTCTCTCATCAACAGCATTAAAACCTTCTATCATTTTGAATATAGGAGGCTTCTCCCAAGATTTTTTATTGATATCTAATCCTAACCCTTTAGGTATAACTCTTGTTATGTTTTCTATAAGCCCTCCACCAGTTATGTGAGCTATAGCTTTTATGTCATGTTTCGCTAGTACATCTAAAGCTAATTTAACATATATTTTAGTTGGTGTTAAAAGTGCTTCTCCAACTGTCATTCCTAGTTCTTCAACATATTGTTCCATTTTATAATTGTAAGTTTCCAAAAATATCTTTCTTATAAAAGAAAAACCATTACTGTGTACTCCACTTGAAGATATACCAACCAATACGTCTCCTGATTTAACATTGTTTCCAGAAACAATCTTTTCTTTGTCTGCTATTCCTACAGAGAATCCTGCTAAATCATAGTCATCTTCTCCATACATTCCAGGCATTTCAGCAGTTTCTCCACCAATTAGTGCACAACCAGATATTTTACAACCATCTGCAATTCCACCAACTATTTTTTCTATATGCTCAGGAACTAATTTCCCAAGAGCTATATAATCAAGGAAAAATAATGGTTTTGCTCCTTGACAAATCAAATCATTTACACACATTGCAACTAAATCTATTCCAACAGTATCATGCTTGTCCATCATTTGAGCTATTTTTAATTTAGTCCCAACACCATCTGTAGATGCAAGCAAAACTGGTTCTTTCATACCTACAAAATCTTTTAAACTGTATAGCCCACTGAAGTTACCTAAATCTCCAACTACATTTCCATCATAAGTTCCTTTTATTTTACCTTTTATAAGGTCTACTGCTCTATTTCCTTCATCTATATCTACACCTGATTCTTTATATGTTAACATGAAAGTAGTTCCTCCTTATCAATTTTCTTAACTGGGTATTCCCCATCAAAACAAGCTTTACAGAAAGTAGACTTATGTTCTGTTGCATCTAACATTCCTTCTATATCTAGGAATTTTAAACTATCACATCCAATATATTCTCTCATTTCTTCTACGTTGTTACTTGATGCAATTAACTTAGAGCGATTTGGAGTATCTATTCCATAGTAACAAGAGTAAGCTACTGGAGGAGATGTTATTCTAAGATGAATTTCTTTTGCTCCTGCTTCTCTTAAAGATTTTACTAATTGTTTAGATGTAGTTCCTCTTACAATTGAGTCATCTACTAAAATTATAGACTTTCCTTTTATTATTGTTGAAAGAGGATTTAATTTTATTTTTACTGCTATTTCTCTTTCTTCTTGTGTAGGTTTTATAAATGTTCTTCCTACATATCTATTTTTAACTAAGCCTTCACTTATTTTTAATCCACTAGCATTTGCATAACCAATAGCTCCTGGCCAACCTGAATCTGGAACTGGAACTACCATATCTGCTTTTACAGTTTCATTCTGAGCTAATCTTTCACCACATTTAATTCTGAATTCATACGCATTTACATTGTCTATAGTTGCATCATTTCTTGCAAAGTATATGTGTTCAAATATACAACTCTTCTTAACTGGCTTATAATTTTCTGAATAAAAATATGATTTTAATTCTCCATCTTTAATTACTATTATTTCTCCTGGCTCTACATCTCTTATAACTTCTCCGCCAAGTATATCTATTGCACAATTCTCTGATGCAAATATATATTCATCACCCTTTTTACCAAGTACAAGAGGTCTGAATCCATGTGGGTCTCTAACTGCAACCAATTCTTCTTGACTCATTATTACAAGAGCATATGCACCTTTTATATAATCCATTGTCACTTTTAAGCTTTCTACTATATCCCCTTTGTAATATCTTGCAAGTATATATAAAATCACTTCTGTATCTGAATTAGTTTGGAACATATATCCATCTTCTTCTAGCATGTCTTTTAAATAATTTGCATTGACTAGATTTCCATTATGAGCTATGGCTAATTGTCTTTTTCTACAGCTTCCAACTAAAGGTTGACAGTTAGAAACATGGCTTCCTCCAGCTGTTGAATATCTAACATGTCCAATCCCTATATTTCCTTTTAACTTAGATAATTCACTTTCCTTAAAAACATCTCCAACTAATCCCATATCTTTTTTATACTTAATTTCTCCATCATCTAAAAGAGCTAAACCACAGCTTTCTTGCCCCCTGTGTTGCATAGAATATAAAGAATAATACAGTTCTTTAGTTACATCTTTATTAGAGTAAATCCCTAAAACTCCACACATACATTTGCCTCCTATTTATTATTCATTCTTGAAAGTACTTCCGTATAACCTTCTACAAGGTCTCCAAGGTCTTTTCTAAATCTGTCCTTATCTAACTTTTCATTTGTATTTACATCCCAAAGTCTACAAGTGTCTGGTGATACTTCATCTGCCAATATTATATTTCCTTGAGAATCTTTACCAAATTCTATTTTAAAGTCAACTAACTTTAGGTTTAATTTTAAGAAAAATGATTTTAGTAACTCATTTATTTTTAAAGTTTCTTCTCTTAAGAATTTTAATTCTTCCCTAGTTGCTAACTTCATTGCTACTGCATAATCGTCATTTAGCATTGGGTCACCATAAGCATCATTTTTGTAGCTTATCTCAAAAATTGGCTCGTCGAAAACCACACCTTCTTCAAGACCAACTCTTTTACAAATAGAACCAGCAGCAATATTTCTTACTATTACTTCTAATGGTAAAATGTCTACCTTTTTAACTAACATTTCTCTATCTGATAAACTTTTTATAAAGTGTGTATTTATATTATTTTCTTTTAACATTTCAAAGATTATTGTTGATATCTTATTATTTAGTATACCTTTTGAAGATATTTCTGCTTTTTTTTCTCCATTAAATGCTGTCGCATCATCTTTATAATAAACAACATATTCATTTTCATTATCTGTAGAATATACTTGTTTTGCTTTTCCTTCATATAATAACATTTCTGTTACCCCCTTAAATTCTTGTCGTCTTCTAGCACCTTTTGTGCCATCTCTTCTCTATATGATTTCAAATCCTCTTTTAATTTTGGGTATTTTAAAGTCATTATTTGTAATGCCAATAAAGCTGCGTTTAAACCTAAGTCTATTGTAACTGTTGCAACTGGTATTCCTTTTGGCATTTGAACTATTGATAAAAGTGAGTCTAGTCCATCCATAGTTGATGATTTAATAGGTAATCCTATTACAGGAATTAATGTTTGTGAAGCTATTACACCTGGAAGGTGTGCTGCTTTTCCTGCTGCTGCTATTATTACATCTGTATCATCTTCTATTTCTTTTAGGAATATTGAAAGTTGTTCTGGTGTTCTATGAGCAGATAATGCTCTTGCTACAACTTCTATTCCATATTTTTCAAGCAGTTTTATCCCTTCTTCTAATTTTGGATAATCTGATTTTGAACCCATAACTACTGCTACTTTCATTAGACTTCCCCTCTCCGTTTATAAGTTATTTTACACTCTAAATCATTCGTATAATTATACGAATTATATATATTAAATTTTATATTAATATACATATATTATCAACTCTTTTTTGAAATTTTTTAAAAAAAATATTACTTGTAATTTTTTCATTCGCCACCTGTCGAACATTATTCATATTTTTTTGTAAAAATAAAAAAGGAGCTGTCTCAAAATCACAGCATAGAGCAAAGCATATAGAATTCGCACCATTATGTATAGTCGTACTTGGAAATAGAGATAAATTCTTAAAGCCTGGTAAATGGATACAAGATTTAGGTGCTTGCACACAAAATTTATTGTTAGAAGCTACTAATCAAGGTCTAGCTACTTGTTGGGCAGGAGTATTTCCTAAAAATAAAGTGGTAAATAAGGTTAGACAAGCTTTAGACTTACCAGTAAAATTAATACCATATGCCCTTATATCTATAGGATATAGTGAAGAAAAAAATGAATTTATAGACCAATTTGATGAAAATAAAATACATAGAAATGCATATAAAAATAGATAAAGTTCTATTTCCATAGACCATCTGGGTCATAAAAATCTCCTGTATCTACTAATGCTGTATTAGGGGACTTTTCTTTATTTTGAAATTGATATTAAACAAGACTTAAAACCTTGGTTTTATTTTTAAAATTCATTTTATCTCCCTATAAAATTTAAGATATAGAAAGTATAGCAGTTAAGTATTTTAAATTTGTTGATAATATCCTAAAATTAGCCATTTTTCCTTAAAGTATTTTAATAAGTTAATACTTCCCGTCAAAACTTAAAGAAAAATATACCATTTAATGATTATCATTAAAATTAATCTTTGTACAAAAATTCATATTGACTCTTGAAGAAGTACATACAAGTAAATTTTGTTTAATGAATATTTAAATAATTTATCTGATAGATATTTAATGATAACTCTCCTACAAAATTTTATTAGTATATAAGTTAACTAAACTTTGATATAAAGAGAATATAAAATACTGTAAAAAAGTGTTATGGTTATTTCGTTAAAAAGAAAGACATACTATTAAAGCATAAATTACAATATAGGAGATGATTAAATGAGAATACTTTCAGAAACTGAAAAAATATCTTTAGCAGCAGTTATAAAAATGGAATCTGATGGATTACTTATGCAAAGAGCAATAAATATGTTAATATCAGATGAAGACCTAAAAAGACAATCAGAATCCAGCATATTAGCAACAGAAGGAAGAATTAAAGCTATACAACAATTTATAGTTGAAAATGAAATACTAATTTCTGAGGAGGTATAGATAACATGAGAAATATGATAGAAAATCTAATTAAGAACAATACTTATATAGACGATAAAGTAATAATGTTAAGTATGCTTTCATCTGCTAAAGCATCTGCCAATATGTATCTTAATTCTGCATTAACAAGTAGTACACCTGAATTAAGAGCTATATATTCAGCTTCACTAACTCAAATGGTAGAAGGTCACACAGCACTTACAGAATTAAGTATTAATAAAGGATGGGTTAAACCATATGATAAACCTATTCAACAGTTAACATGTAGTTATAAAGAATCCCAAAATGTTATTGATTAATCTAAATAAAATATACTCCTAATTATTTTATTTTAACTATATAATAAAAAAGAGATATCTCAAAATAAAAATTTGAGTATCTCATTTTTTGTGTGAAAATTTTTACTACATATAGTTCAATAGTTATATTTTAAAGACCCAGAATATTTATTAAAATACAATAAATTATATCTATTTAATATGTAAATAATTTTTAATATTAGTATTTAATATTTCTTTTTATATGATTATATACTATCTCTCTATAATATTCTAAAATATCATTATCTTTAACTTCTTTAGCTTCTTTTTTATCAAAAACAGAATCACTATATCCATCAAAATTAATGGTTCCATCTATATTAATAATGCCTTTTGTTTCTAATATATAACAATATTTATCATTATTGACCATAGCTTTATAAGTCTGACCAGGATATATTGATTCACTATAGGTAAACTCACGTCCCTTACCTCCTAGTGTCTTTGGAAGTACACAATCATACTTAGATAAATCATGTTCTATATTTGCTAATTTTAAAATTATAGGCATTAAATCCATATTACTTATATACTCTGTGTTACCATTAGAGACACTTCCAGACCCTCTAACCATTAATACACTATTAGTTATATTTGATTTTAATAAAAAATCATCTTTACCTAAAAATGAAGCTCCATGATCTGAAAAAATACTAATTAAATACTCTTCTTCAGAGTAGTTTTGTAATATATAATCATAAATTCCTTTCAATTGACGGTCTAGTTCCCTAAGCGCCACATCATATTTTTTAATAGTCTCTTCATCATATTTTTGCCATGCACTTACAAGCGAGCCCCTGTTTGATAAAGATGTCTCTATATCTAAAGATGTTTGATTAACAATATCATAATTAACACTATAATTTTCAATATCATCTAATATTTTATGAACATCGCTTAAAGACATAAACACAAATTGATTGGTTTCTTTAAATGATTCAATATGCTTAATCGCATCATTAATTATTGCTGAATCAGAAAATCCTAAACTATTCTTAAAAACAGTTCTATCAAACCCTCTAAAACCACTGCTATATGGTGCAAGTGCATATGTACCACTTATATTTGCAGTGAAATATTCATTTTTTTTCATAATCTCACTGAATAAATCTATATCATCAGGGTATTTATATCCTGCACTAGAATGTAAAAAATGATGATTAGTTGTATATAACCCTGTAACCACACTTGTCAAAGATGGATATGTCCACTCTCCTGCTGAATAACAATTTTCAAATATAATTCCTTTGTTAAAAAAAGCTTTTGTGTAAGGCATTGATTTATATTTTGTTTCCAATAAATATTTTTGAGATAAAGCATCTATAAATATAGTAAAAACTAATTTTTTATTTTTTTCTTTAAACCCTAGCTTGATTGGCTTACCAATTATAATATCTTTATCTGAATTTAAACTAATGCCATTATTTACTCTATAATACTTAAAAAAACCAGGTGGATCTACTTGTTGTGATTTAAAATTAGTATTTCTAATTTTAAAGTCAATAACTTGGTTATATTCAGTTGTAGCAATTGGAATAATATACTTCCCATTATCTAAACTGAATTCTTTTGTAGTCATAGATTTAAAACTCTCTATTGGACATATTGAAGATATCTCAGAATTGTTAATAGCAATACATAAATTTTTTTGAAAATCTGATAACATATTATTATAAGTGTCAGAATAAAAGCATATATAATCATTATACTTACGACTTGAGTCTTTATTTAAATATTCTTCTATTATAAGATTCCATTTATTCCCATAGAAACATGCAGGAAATTTAGAAATATTTAGTTCAATAAATCCAAAAAATTTTTTTAAGTCTTCAAGTATATTTGTGTCTTTTATATTCTCAATGCAATACTCAATTAGAGTTTTTACTTGTTCATTAGAATAAAATAGTTTGTCATTTATATAATCATATCCCTGAATCTTAGCAAAATGTTTTAAGAATGTCACACTTAATATAGCTACTTTAATAGCTTCAGAATATTTACCCATAGCAATCAATATATTTGCTAAATAAAAGTTATTATCATAATTATTTGGTCTAAATTTCAAGGCTTTTCTAATATGTTCTTCTGCAAGTTTATATTCTTCTCCAAAAAAATATGTAACTGCACGTGCAGTATGAATCTCACTATCAAATGGTAGTAACTTCTCATACTCATTAATATAATCTAGTGATGTTTTTACATCAAAATGCTCTTGGTTCATTATTTCATCTAAAATTCCCATATAAATTCCTTCCTAACCTACTTACGAGTATTGTAAAATATTTTTCATTGTAAATTCATTATTTTGAACTATACATTTTTCCAAAAATCTCAAATCTTTTTCATTATCTATTTCAAAACAATCTTTAAAATCTATTTTCTGAATGTACATATTTAAAGCATCTTTATTTTGCATTACAATATCATCCCAGAATAGACTTTCAAAGTCTCCATTTTTTATTGTTTCCTCTAATTTTTTTACTATAATATTTCCGTCTGTTAATGACCAATAGGATACACCACACAATATATACCCCTTATTATCACCAACATACATATCATAAACCTTATTATTTTCATCAAATTTAAATATAAACTCATTATTAAAATTTTCTTTATAAAGAGTAAAATAAGTGGATTTCTTTATATCTGGATCTATAAAGTTATTACATATATATACATCTCCCTCTATAACATAACTATCAGGTAAATGTTCTCTTAATAAATACATAGTATAAATATTATTATATATATCATATTTATTGTTATATATTAATTCCACATTATATTTTTCCACTAAATAATAAAATTCTTCTTTTAAATATCCTACTGCAACTTTTATATCTTTTATCCCCTTTTCTAATAGACATTCTATTTGGGTTTCTATCATTGGCTTCCCATTAACTTTAACTAATGGTTTTGGGATCTCTGAAGTTAATGGTCTTAATCGTGTCCCCATCCCAGCTGCTAAAATTATTGCTTTCATATCTAATCCTCTCTTCCAATTAAATATTGTACTTATTTATAGATTTTAACCTAGTATTATTTATAAAATCTTCAAATTTTTCCGATATAAATTTCTTTATTAGTATAAATATTAAATTTCATTTTAAATTTAGTATTTATTTTCATTCATTCCAAGGATTTAAACTTAATATGAATTTCAACTTATTATTTTTAGTATAATTCATTAAATTTTATATTTTCAAACTAAGAATTCCCTATCATTTTATTTATCGGTCAATATTAAAAAAAATTTATATTATTAATATGGAAAATTTTTTAAATAATCCATTTTTTAATGTAAAACAGATTACTCATAATTTAAATATATAATTTTGCACAAGTCTTTTTAATTTTTTTAGATGATTCTATTGTTAAGACTTTTTTTACTACATACTTTTATAATTAAAGATAACAAATCTTTATATTCCAAAATTACATAATCTGGCTTATAAATCAAATCTTCTATCCTATGTCCCCTATGATTCATCCATATACTCTTCCAACCAGCTTTTTTAGCACCTACTACATCATTTTTATAAGAATCACCTATATAATATGTATTTTCTCTATCTAAATTCATAACATTCTCAGCTAGTCTAAAAATATTGATGTCTGGCTTAGAAGAACCAACTTCACTAGAAATAAAAATATTGCTTTTGTCAGCCCAGTTTTCAATATTCAACTGGTTTAACTTCATTCTTTGATGAGAAGATGGACCATTAGTTATAATTCCTATATTAATATTTTTTTCTTTGGCAAAATTTAAAACTCGCTCCATTTCTGGAATTAAAGTGATTTGTGATTGTTGATATATATATTCATCTTGAAAATTTTGAGCATCCTTTTCTGAAATAGGATTTTCTAATTCTTCAAAAGCCTTTATTATTCTATATATATGCATTTTCTCAATTGGCATCTCTCCACTCTCAGTCAAATGGAAAACTTCATCACTGTACTTTCTACTAATTATATATAAATCTTCAATAGAAACATCCTTTATTGAAGAAAACACTTTATTATATGCAATATAAAAAGGTGTCAATTGATTGTATAAAGTATCATCTACATCAAAAACTAAATTAATCAAAATATTAGCCCTCCTAAATTTAATAGTGGTAAGTATAATTATAACTATAAATACCTAGTATAACAATACCTACCACTATGAGTCCCATTATTTATTTAAAATCCTTGTAGTAACACCTTTTAAATTATAACATTCTGCATAATCACGTAAAGGGCGTTTAATATGGTCTACAACAAATCTTTGACCATCAATGTTATTCTTACTTAAATTACCATAAAGCACTTTTAATTCTTTTTTAACATCATCATTATTGAATGTATAATGCCCTGCAATATCTAATATCTCATTAGATAAAACTTCATCCTCAAATATTTCTTCAGTAGTTAGATTTTTTTGTTCTCCTATTACCCACTTTCTCCAACGTCCACATTCGATTGCATTAACAAGAAGAACATGTCTAATATTAGAAGTCTTCTCAATTAACCCCTCTTCTTTTAATTTGTGTTCAACTTCTGCTAATTTTAAATATGCTCTGGTTTCTTCAGTACCATATTGAGGAGCTACATTTGTAGCAATAATTTGAGATGGTATATGTTCTAATAAGGTTACATCATCTAAGTAGTCACCATTATGTTCTTTTAAACCAACGCCATACTTCTTAGCCATTTGGGCTAAATCATAAGCATTTCTAAAGTTAAAAGTTCCTACTTGTTCTGTTTTTCTAGTTAAAGTACCTGTTTGACCAACTATAAATGTTGGCATTGGCAAACCTCTTTCATCAAGCTCAACCTTTAGCCTAGTTATAAATGTTTCATACGTCTCAGTTGAAGTTAGACCTCCATTTGTTTCTTCTGTTCCAACCTCATATCCTATTTCTGGTAAATTAAGTCTTTTCCTTTCATTCTCACAATATTCAATCAATTCTACAGTTCTCTCTAATACTACATCTAATGGAATTACCTTTCCCATCTCAAATGGGTCTTTTGTAGGGTCAATCATTAATAGGTCAAAACCTGCCTCAATATCAGCTAAATAAGATTTTTTTCCTAACTCCATTGCCTCATCAACAGGTAAATGGTCATTTCTTTCTTTATCTCTTTGCCATGGACCACCATGGTCTCTACATAAGTAATACAATCCATTGAATCCAACTTTGTCAGCTATCTTCTTAATATCCTTTGTAAAAGTTTCTTGATTCCAAGCATTTACATAACCACCACCTAGTTCATCTGCATCTACTTGATTTCTACTGGCAATAAACATTAAAGGAAAATCATCATCTTTTGCTAGTTCAAAACTTGCTTGTAATAAGTTTGGTGACATAGGACCAATCCCTAAAAGCGTTGCACTTTTCCCTTCTTCTTGTAAGTCTAGTAATCTTTGTACGACAGTCTTTATTGGTAACTTTTTCATGACTATATCTCCTTTTATTCTATTTTTAAGATGTTTTCAAAGATGTTTTTAATAAAATATTCATTAAAAACATCTTTATGTTATATGTAAAATAAATCAAACTTTATTGAAAAGTATCTTTTATTTTCTTAATCAATGCATCAGATTTCTTAATTATATCAGACACACTCATTCTTACTACTTTTTTTCCTTTAAAACGTTCCATATTTCTAATCTCAACATCATTAGTCAGTATTACACAAGTTGCTTCCTCAATCTCTTTAGGTGACAATTCATTATCTATTCCAGAACTTCCTTGAGTCTCAACCTTTATTTCTATACCAAATTTTTTTGCTGATAATTCAAGTGATTCAGCTGACATATAAGTATGTGCTACTCCACTAGGACAAGATGTTACTGCTACAATTTTCATATCCTCATCTCCTTTAAATTTATCTATATATTTACTTTTTATGTAAATCATTCCCATTTATATCTATAGTTCTTCAAATACTAATTCAATCGAATCATCTAAATCTTCTTCAATTTCTTCATCTTCTTTTACATCTTTCTTTACTAATTTCATCAATACTGCCACGACAACTGCTCCTGTTAATACTGATGCGATATACCCCAACCTATTGTCAACTACTGGTAATACTATCAGACCTCCCCAAGGTGCATGATTTAAACATCCTAATAAAAAGGCCATAATATTTCCTATAATCGACCCAGCCATAATACAAGGGATTACTCTAACAGGGTCTGCTGTTGCAAATGGAATAGCCCCCTCTGTAATTCCAACACATCCCATCAATAGTGATGCTTTCCCTGAATCTCTTTCTTCCTTACTAAATTTTTTTGGAAACAATAATGTAGCTAATCCTAACCCAATTGGAGGTATACAAATTGCAACACCAACTCCACCCATTAAATATGGAAGTGTGTCAACTTGAGTTTGAGCAAAAGTTGCAGCAACTTTATTTATAGGTCCACCCATATCGGAAGCTATCATTCCTCCTAAAATTCCGCCTAAAGGAATTTTAGAAACACCAGACATTCCATTTAACCAATTTGTCATCCATGTCATAAAAGAAGCTATAGGTTCTCCGATTAAAAATACAATTATACCACCTGTAATCAATGTACCAAGCAAAGGATAAATAAATATTGAACCTAAAGTTCTCATTGTAGGAGCCAATTTAATTTTCTTTAGTTGCAAGACAACAAATCCTGCTATGAATCCTGCTATAATACCACCTATAAAACCCGCATTTACTTCTTTTGCTAAATATGCTCCTATCATACCAGGAGCTAATCCGGGTTTATCTGCCATACTAAATGCTATATATCCACCTAATATAGGAATAAATAAAGCTAATCCAGCAGCTCCAATTTGATTCAATTTAGCTAACCATCCAGTTTCAGGAACAGCAGCTTGTCCACTTAGAGTTACTGATAAAGCAAATAGAATTCCTCCAGCAACTACAAATGGAATCATATACGATGTTGCTGTCATAAGATGTTTCTGTAAAAACTTCAAAATCCTCATTTTAATCTTCCTCCCCTATTTTTTCTTTTATAAGATTATAAACTGTTTGTTCATCTGAATTTCTAATTTGATTTCTAAAACTCTCATGCATCAGTAAACGTGCTAGTTTTGACAAAATCTTTAAGTGAAGATTATTTTCATTATCTTTTGTTACTGATATCAAAAATACTAAATCCACTTTTTCTCCTTCTTCTGTCCATGCAATAGGAGTATCAAGCTTTCCTATTGTAATGCAAGAATTTTTAACACCTATACTTTGACTATGAGGAAGACCTATACCATGTCCAATATAAGTCGATAATGTTTCCTCTCTCTTTAAAACATCCTCTAAAAATTGATTTTTATCTTTTAGATACCCTTCTTTTGATACTACATCTACTAGTGATATAATGGCTTCTTCTTTTGAATTAGCATGTATGTTAAATGAACATTTTACATTAACTAATTTACTCATACAGTGACCTCCTTCTCATATTTATGAATTAAACCTTCTGCTTCTTCTTTTGTATTTGCACCTTCTAACATAGCAATAAAATTAGTCTTATAAACCATTTTAGTTAGATTAATTATTGCAGGAATTTGCTCTTTTTTATCTCTACTTGCTAGACAAAATATGATTTTAACCTTTTTATCTCCAAAACTAATTGCTTCTTTACATATTAATAGACTTATTGAACTTACTTTGACTAATGAACTATCATTTCCATGTAATAGAGCAAATTCATTATCTTTTACAGCATAAAAACCTACATTTTTTAAAATATCTATAATATTATCAGCATATTGTGCTGATACAAAATCGCAATCAGCAAGTATATTTGAACTAATTTTCACAGCATCTTCCCATTTCATGTCTTCATCAATGATACTTATAGTATCAATTCCTATTAAATCACCTAAATTAAGTTGTCTAGATAGTATTCTCTCATCACTGTATCCAAGTTCTTGCCATATAATACTCAATACTCTTTTTTGTGCATCTTCTTCTAAAAAACTCAGTCTTTTTTTTATTGACATATAATTAGTTAGAACGTTCTTTCTTTTTATCCCTTTTTCTTCAATCTTCAAATAATCGTTTTCTTGTAAAAATGGATTTATCTCAATAATTGTTTTAGGTAAGTCTGTTACTATCTTTGATGTTGTTATAATAAAGTCAATACTTCCCCAATCTTTATAATCTTGTAACTTATATGATGGAATACTATCCACTATATTTATTTGGTAATCATTTATTAAAGTATCCTTTAACATAGCAATTACACCATAACCAAATCCACAAACTAACAATATGTTTTTATAATTGTTTCTCTCATTTCTATGTATACTTCCTAAAAAATGTATTGACAAGAGTATTATTTCATTTTCATTCTTTATCTGATTTAACACTCTATTTTTTTGAATAGAATTCTTAGTAGCTTCAAGTACATATTGGTATTTATCTGGTATGACGTGAAATAATTCTTCATAAATCTGTATATTCTGTTTGATTCTCTCTATCAATGGGGCAATATGATTAAGTAATCCTTTATAAAGAATCATATCTTCTTTGAAGTCAATCTCTAATATCTCTGACATATTATAAATTAAATCTTGAACTATCATTTCTGTACTAATCAAATCCATATCTTCATTTAAACTTGCATATTTATTTGTAAAAAATACAAAACTCTTTAACAATAAAATTTGTTCTTTGGTTAACTTTTTTTGAATGATTTCTTCAAACTCTTGGTCAAACTTATTTTCAAAATATGGCTCACTTAATGAAGAAGATTCTAAAGGATGTTTTTCATCTGAATGTATATACCATGTAAAAAGGAAAATGTTTGATACATACCATGTAAAAGATTCATCATTTAAAGTCCATCCCATTTGAAATAATAAATTTATAGACCAATTATATATATCAATCAAAGAAAGACCTTTGAATATTTTTTCAATTACATTCACTAAATACTTCTCAAATACACTTAAATCAGATTTTTCCTTACCAAAAAGATAGGAATATGATTTTAATATGTTCAATCTTTGTTTATATATAGTATCTTCATCTCCACTTATCTTGAAAATTTTATCATAAGTAATAGTTATTTGATTTCTTTCTAATTCACTTGACAAAACATTAAGGTCATTTTTAATTGAACTTCTAGAAACCTGGAATTCCTTGCTCAATTTTTCCAAATTTAGGTTATCTATTTTAAACATTGATATAATCTTCATAATAGATACTCTCTCAGTTAAGGAAAATACATATTCATTGTTGTTTATACAAACTACTTGGAAGTCATCAGGAATAATTAACACACCTTTATTCATCTTTTGTATTACTGATTTGTTCAATGAACGTAAAACAAGATTTAAATTATTTATATCATATCTAACTTTTCTTTCTTCTATATTCAGTTGTTTGCTAATATCCTTGTAACTTGTCTTACTTTTTCCTTTTAGAAAATTCATAATGAGTAACATTCTTCCACTTATCATATTTTCCCTCCTTTCAAAATAATTAGAGTTATCAACATCACAAATTTTATATTATTCTGTATCTTTTAGTTTTTTTATGTCTAAAACAGTAACTATCTTTCTATATTCAGAATAATACAATAAAGCTTTAGCCACAACTTACAACATTTGAAAATTGTTTTTACAAAATCTGTAACTGCATTTTTTAGTAGATATCCAAATAAAAAAGACAAGTTATATTTTCAGTTATATAACCTGCCTAAATTTTTTATTTTGTATATTTAATTATTAGATACTTTTAAATTTTTTATTTTATTATCTAAATATGCGAACTCTTCAAATTCAGAAATTAATAGTGGTTTAGAAAAAACATAACCTTGAATATAATCACATCCTACATTTTTTAGAAACTCAACTTGTTCTAATTCTTCAATTCCTTCAGCAATTACCTTCATACCCAGTCTTTTGCTAAGTTCAATAATAGACTCAATAACTATCTTCCCACGGTCTATATTATTTCTGCTTACAAAAAATGAACGGTCTAATTTAATTATATCAACTTTAAAAGCCTTTAATATTCCTAATGATGAGTATCCAAATCCAAAATCGTCTATAGAACACTTAAATCCCTTAGAATGAATATCATCTATTACATCTATAGATTCTGGATTTTCCAAGAAAATAGATTCTGTAAGTTCTAAATCTATTAGATATGTTGGTACATTGTATTTATTACATATAAGTTCATATTTTTCTAAAAACGACTTATCATTTAAATGTTGTCTTGATACATTAACAGAAATTCTCAGCATTTCTTTACCTTTTTTTATCCATTTAGAAATCAATTTACATGTTTCTTCAAGTACATATAAGTCTAATTTACATATAAAACCACTTTTCTCAAAAAGAGGAATAAAATCACTTGGATAAATTATGCCCTTTTCTGGATTTTTCCAACGTACAAGAGCCTCTGCTCCACTAATTTTTCCACTTTTTATATCAATTTTGGGTTGTAAACATATAAAAAAGTCTTTATCTTCAAGGGCTTTTTCCATTAAGTTCGAAATTTCCTTTTCAGATATTAATCGTTTCCTTTCTATATCACTATAAAAAGAAAAATCACTTTGATGAGCTTTATTAAAGCTTTTTCTTGCTGTATTTGCATGGTCTTGTATTGTGATTAAATCTTCATTATGATTTTCAATTGTGTAAATACCTACTGATACTCTTAAAAAGTATGGATTTTCTTTATTTTTATTAAAATAATTTATATCAGCTTCTATTTTGTATAATAACTCTAAGACCTCTAACACTGGTCTATTCTTAATAAACAAATAAAAAAGGTCTGCATCATGACGGCATATAAATTCTTCATTTTCATCAATATTTTTAGACAAAACATTATAAATATGTTTAAGTGTCATATTTCCTTTTTCACTTCCAAAACAATCATTTATTAGCTTAAAACCCTTTATATTTATTGCTATCATCACATAAGTACTATCAGGTGATTCTGAAATTAAAGGTTTGACTAACATACTAAATTTAGTTGAGTTGATACCATTTGTTACACTATCTAAATACGCAATATTTTCTATTTGATTTAAATGTTTTCTTCTTATCGTATATAAAAGCCATGTTATAATTCCAATAATACATGTAATTATAAGTGTCATTATTATTGTAAAAGAGTTTAACTTATTAAGTTCACCAAGTACAGCGTCTTCAGGCACTATAAGAACAAAATACCAATCATTTAGACCTTTTGTAATTGGATAATAACTCAATAAGCATTTTATATCTTTTGATGAGATTATTGTGATATTCCCTGATTTTTCGTTTTTAAAATCATTAAGCATCTTTTGAGCCCAAGGCTCCTCTCTAGAATCTTTATATTTGTAACTAAGATTCTTTATTAGTTCACTATTTTTACCTATGAAAAGAGTTTTTCCCTTACTATTAATAATTTCAATAGTCCCTTCTCCATTAAAGTTATCTATATTAAGAATATCATTCATGCCTTCTTTGTTAGAAACACCTATTAAAATGCTAGACACTTCATGATTATCATCAAATATTGGTACACTATAAAGAACGACTCCTAGCGACTCTATTACCTCTGAATACTCTTTACCTTCTGTTCCTTTTTTATATGAAACAGTATTCTTTAAGTCAAACTCTTTTCCACTTAAAAACTTAGCCTTTCCTCCTAAATCAATTATTCCAATATCATAATATTTATAACTAGTCTTTCTTTTAGATAAGTACTCATATCGGCTATCCCCTTCATATTGCTTAATAAAATCTGCCATTAATCTTAAGTCCGATAAGATAAATTTGATTTTAGAATCAACATTCATTACAATTTGTGTAGATACATCATTTAAATAGTTTTTAGTTTGTTTATTAGATATATTGTGCAGTTTTACAGTATTGAAAATAGTAATTACAAGGATTGAAATAATAAGTGAACATAAAATTATAGACAGAACTAAACTATTTTTCTTATACCTTGATAATTTCATTTTTTGTCCTCCAAATTATAAACCTATTTTTTAAAATGTATATTAGCACTTATGAATTTAATTACTAAAAATCCATTTACACTATATTATAGTATTCTATTTCTTAATATTCAAGAATAGCACCTTAATATTTCATTAATAGTTCATAGATAATAGCTTTATTAATCAATTATATGATATACAATTTCTAACGTTTATTGATTAAAAACACTAATGCCTGCCATCTTAAGCTCCTACTATATATAAATCATTTTTACCAATAAGTATAAAACAAACCATCTTTGTATGAAAATTAATCCTCATATTCAAAAAATTTAAATTGCCCTTGAATCTGACACCGTGTTAGGGTATATCATGCAATTAGAGAGGTGAACACTAAATGAAAATAAACAATTATAAAAAACAAAGTATTATTACAAACCCCAAAATATTTGAAAATGAATATCAAAATTTACCAAATACTCCAGTAGAATTATTAAAAGTAGTCCAAAATCTAATAATTCATGGAGACCAAGGAAAACTATATGGTATAGCCTTTAATAAGCAACAAGCCGATGAAGAATTACTTCGTACAATTCCTCAAATGTTAAAAAAAATCTTTGAAATAGATTCTAACTCACTAACTATCCCAAGAAAGCCAAAACAGAGATTAGTTGGTATGTGCAGAGACTACTCTTTACTTCTTGTATCTTTCCTAAGGTATCGAGGTTTTGAAGCTAGGATAAGAGCAGGCTTTGCTAATTATTTTGAAAGTGAGCTTCCTTACGAAGACCACTGGCTCGTAGAATACTATAATCCTATAACAAAAAGATGGGTAAAAATAGATGCACAAATAGATAACATACAAAAAAACTATTTTCAAATTGATTTTGACACTCATGATGTCAAAAAAATAAATGGTTTTTTAACTGGCTCAGAAGCCTGGATAAGTTGTCGACAAGGTCATACTCACCCAGATGACTTTGGATATAATAAAAATTGGAAAGGTTGGCACTCCATAAAGGGTAATCTTCTACATGACTTTAATAATATGATTGGTTTGGAATTGCTTCCATGGGATTTATGGACAGAATTAAGTTCTAAAAAATACAATCAATTAACAAGAGTAGAAAAAAATTTGTTAGATGAAATGGCAGAGATATTATCAAGTGGCAATATAAAAATAGAAAACCTCAATTTGTTAATAGAAAAATTGCCTAAAGATTATTTGACATCAATCTTTTCTCAGTTAAAAATATTAGGCATTTTGGAAACAAAAGAATTCGGTAATCCTCTTGAACTAGAAAAGAAATTCAAATTTACCAAATCAATAAATAAACCAATTAAAAATTCACTTTGTCACAATAAAGGTTCTATCTATTTAAAAGGAGGAAGGCAAAATAACTTAAAAGATGTTGAGGTTACAATTCCAAAGAATCAAATAACCGTGATTACAGGTGTAAGTGGTAGTGGAAAATCCTCTTTAGCTTTCGATACGATTTATGAAGAAGGGAAAAGACGTTATTTTGAAAACCTAAGTAATGGAGCAAAACTTTCAGAACAACTTCAAAAACCTGAATTCGATTTACTACTCCTACTGTAGCTATTGAACAGAAAAAAGGAAGCCAAAATCCTCGTTCTACGGTTGGTACTCTTACAAGCATTTGGGATTACTTAAGAATGTTGTTTGTATCAATTGGAAAAAGTTACTGTCCATATTGCAAAATTCCATTAGAAAAAAAGAATACTACAAAAAATTATTGCCCACATTGCCAAACTATTTTTTCTAAGATAAATACTTCAACCTTCAATGCTAATTCCCATACTGGAGCTTGTCATGATTGCAATGGATTGGGTTTTACCTATCAAGTTAATCCTCAATTAATTGTAAAAGACCCAACTATTTCAATATTAGATGGAGCCACTTACTACTTTGGAAAATTGAGGGGGAAAAAGCCAAATGGTAATTGGATGGTAGGTGAATTATATGCAATAGCAAAAGATAAAAATATCGACCTAGATATACCTTGGAATCAATTACCAAGAAATTTTATAGATTCAATCTTATATGGTACAGGTGATAAGATATATGAGTTTAGCTTTGAATCAAAAGGTCGGGAATCAAAAATTAAAAGACCTGCCTCAGGGGCAATCAATCACATTCAAAGACTCTTTAGAGAATCCAGTTCTCAAAATAATACTTTGCATCAATATATGAACAAAATTCCTTGCCATACATGTGGTGGTGAATTGCTATGTATTGAGGCTAGATTCACTACAATCAAAGGTTATCGCTTCCCTGAACTAACAAAAATGACAATAGAACAGTTATGGAATTGGTTATGTGAATTACCAAATCAACTTCAACAAAATGAGCTATCTTTAGTAAATGATATCTTAACAGAATTAAAAATTCGAGTTAGTTATCTATTAAAAGTAGGTCTTAGCTATCTATCAACAGACAGAACAGCTCCAACTTTATCTGGAGGAGAACTACAGAGAGTACGATTGTCAAGTCAGCTAGGAAGCGAATTGATCGGATTAACCTATATTCTAGATGAACCATCTATTGGTTTACATCCAAGAGACCATAATTTAATCATCAAAACGATAGAAGAGCTAAGAGATAAGGGTAATACTGTTATAGTCGTGGAACATGATAGGGATACAATACTAGCTGCTGATTATATTATTGATGTAGGGCCAAACGCTGGTACAAAAGGAGGATTCATTATTGCAGAAGGTACGACTCAAGAAATTATAGAAAATCCAAATTCTATAACAGGCAAATATCTAAGTACATCCAATAAAATAAGTTCACAAAATAAAATTAAACCAAGTAAATGGCTAAACTTAAAGGGATGTCATGCAAATAATTTAAAAAATATTAATGTACAAATTCCTTTAAACTGTATGTGCTCTATTACAGGTGTTAGTGGTTCGGGTAAGAGTTCTCTTGTATTTCACAGTTTACTTCCTGCTCTAGAAGAAAAATTAAACCAAAAATCTATCCCAAATAAAAATTATACCGAACTTACTGGATTTGATATTATTGATGATTTTATCTTAATGGACCAAACACCTATTGGAAAATCTAGTCGTTCTACACCTGCTACTTATATCAATATCTTTGATGAAATTCGTTCTCTATTTGCTGAAACTTCACAAGCAAAACAACAATTATTGGATGAAAGTCATTTTAGTTTTAATAGTAAAAAAGGTCAATGCCCAAACTGTCAAGGATTAGGCAAAACAACAATTATTCTACAATATATGGCAGACCAGTGGGTAACTTGTAGCGAATGCCAAGGTAAGAGATACCAAAAAGAAGTACTGTCTGTACAATACAAAGGAAAAACAATTGCAGATATACTTGACATGGAAGTAACAGAAGCAAAAGCATTTTTTAGTGATTGCTCTGATATATATAGAAAACTCTCTCTATTAGATGAAGTGGGACTTGGCTATCTAAAACTGGGTCAAAATACATTAGGATTAAGTGGAGGAGAATCTCAAAGGTTAAAATTAGCAAAAGAATTGGGAACAAAAACTAAAAAAAGAATGTTATACATATTAGATGAACCTACTACTGGACTTCATTTTAGAGATATAGAGAATCTGCTAATTACTTTTAGAAAACTTGTAAATGAACAACATTCACTTTTAATTATTGAACACAATACAGAAGTTATACGTGCTTCTGATTGGGTTATAGATATAGGTCCAGATAGTGGAATAAATGGAGGAGAAATTGTCGCTTCTGGAACTCCTGATGAAATAAGAATAAATCCAAATAGTATTACTGGGAATTTTATATAAAGACAAAAGTATTACAATAGTCATATAATAAAAGAATTAACTTTAATATATGACTGTGATAAAATATGACTAATCTATAAAATAGAGCCTAAAAATTATTATATTTTTATAATAAAGAAAGGAAAATCCTCATATTTGGAAAAATAGTACAAAAATAATTAATACAATGTTGGAATGCTTTATTGCACAAGATAGTAAAATAAAAAAGGGAGTTAGCATACCTACTCTTGTCTTTAAAACACTTCATGATAGATATTTTAAAACCCAATATTTTGATAGCTATTATAATTCATTAAAATGTAAAAAGAAGCTTGTTGAAATTAATAACGTTTATAATAGTTACTATCTAGATAGTGAGAAATTTTGTAAAAAAGCTTATGATTGGTTTGTAGAAAATCAATAATGTAATTTAAATATTGTATAGGTTTTTGATTATCTTTTCAGAGTTTCTTAAATATCCAAATAGCCTTACTTTATTGGCTATTTGGGTCTAAGATATAAAAAATAGATATCATTTACTTACCAACAATTTATAAATAAAAAAACATTCCCAATATACCACTTATTAGCATAATAACAATGGGATTAATTTTCCACTTACGTACTATAAGTAGCATAATGAAAAATATTATTAGTGCAATCCAATCTAATGTCTTAAATATAGAATTGAAATACACTGTACTTGTCCCAAACAATGCAAGGATTATAATTGTAGCCGCAGCTGAGATAATTAGACCTAATGAAGCTGATTTTAGACCATTTAATATCTCAAATATATAAGTAGAGTTATGGTTCTTTTGAAAAAAATTATATAAAAATAGAGATATGACTACACCACACAATACACAACCTAAGGTAGCTGCAACTGCTCCCCAAAAACCTCCAATTTGAAGCCCAACAAAAGTAGAAGTATTAACAGCTAGTGGTCCTGGTGTCATTTGCGAAATAGTTATAATATCTGTAAAAATTTTTTCACTTATCCATCCAGTTTGATTTACTACTTGCTCTTGAATTAAAGGTATAATTGCATAACCACCACCAATACTAAGCAAGCCTATTTTTAAAAATATAAAAAATAAGTTCCAAATTGTATTCATTTATCCTCCCTCTTTTTGCAGAATACTCGCACTACACAAAAAAAGCAACAAACAATTAATATAAGAGCTACATTTATGCCCATCACAAAGTTTGCAAAGAAAGCAATAGGTATCATAGCTGATAAAAATAAAGAACGTTCTTTTAGTATCATAGAACACATGTCAATAATCAAATCCACAATTAGTGCGGCAACACCAGCTTGCATTCCTTTTAATACTGCAGCAACAATAGCACTAGATATAAAAGTTGTGTAAAATGCTGATACTAATCCAAGAATAACAAGTGGAGGTATTATAGCAGATATACAACTAATGACAGCCCCCAAAGTACCAGCTACTCGATAACCTGCTAAAGCAGATAAATTGATTGCAATTGCTCCAGGAGTTGACTGAGCCACTGCTGCCATACTCACTAAATCGTCTTCTGTAAAAAATTTCTTTTGCTTTACAAAGTAACGTCTAATCATAGGTACAACTACATACCCTCCACCAAAAGTAAATGTGCTAATAAACAAGTTGATAATTAAAAGCCAAAAATATGTTTTTTTGCTTTGCTTCAAAATCTTCCTCCTTCTTTCTGCTTCATATTATTTAGTATACCGGTTGCTTTGCAATCTGTAAAATGATAGAATTTAATGGATTAAAAAACTCATTTCCATCTCTTAAAGTGAATGTCCATGTTGAAAGCGCTAATTCAGCTATGGATATTTTAAAAAGTGGAGAAGCTGATATATGTTTTTGGGAAAGTATAGAACCACAGGGGGCATTCAGATATTATATTATCTAGATAAAATTTATTGGCTACTACCTATGCAGTTCTCTTATGAACTTCTTACACTTTCATGTAAGCACAGACTATATCTTATCCTTCGGCATTATCCGTTAAGGTCTACCCACTTCCACTACCAATAGCTTGTAGTGTACTTCCCTCAAGAGGAATAGTCGTTGAAGTTTCTCCTATTCGGAGCTTACCTGCTGATTGCCCATTTTAAAGTACTTAGGATTTAACCTTATACCATCTAACCAATTTTTTCTACTTTCGTAACTTTCACACTTAGGTTTATTTCATCCTTATGTTTTAGTTTGGTTAGCTTTAGGGGTTTTTAGCAATTCAAGTAGTATTGGATAGGTTCTATCCTATCTCTACATATAAGTTTCCCTATATGCTGACTATCTTAGCCACTAACTCATGACTAAAGTTACGAGTGTATGTAGCTATTTTTTAATCGAAAAAATCTCCTGCATCTACTAAAGTTAGATTTTTATCTTTTTTTCTTTCTTCTTTTACATAAGAAATTAACTCATAAGGTATAACTCCATGTAAATCAGTAGTTGCTAATACATTTATTTCTGCTGTTTGTTTTGAAACACATCCAAACATTAGTAATGTAAATAAAAAAGTAATTCCTATAATTATTTTATTTTTCATAATTCCTCCATCTTCTACAAATATTTGATTTAGTATCATTGACTACTAAATTCTCTTATATATTACTATATTAATATATAAAAGTCATCAAGATATTTCATAGACATAAAATTATCACAAAAATAAGAAAAAGACTAGAAAACTCAATCTCTAGTCTTTTTCTTATTCTATTTTACTTAGAATCATTTTTAATATTATCTATTCTTTACTTATAAGTATATTTTACATATCATCCAGTTACTATTCTGTACATTAATATTTATAAAAGCTTGTCTACTTTATCATTAAATTTATCTATAATAGTATAAGCAAATAACTTGCTTTGCTCTTTTTTATTATGAATCTTTGTTCTAATTTTAATATTTTTATATACTTATTACTCCCACTCTATCGGGTAAGTTTTATCTCTAGTGTTTCCAAGTGTTTCAGATTATCCATATTACTTATATTATCTCTATTATCAATTTTATTTTTATTTTTTTTAATAAAAATAGTATCATTTTAGTATCACGTTTAACTTATTCATCTTCTTCCCAATTTTTTACCCATTCTTCTAATATATCTAATTTATCATCGCTGAAATCTTCGTTATCATTAAGAGCAGTAAAAAAACTCTTAAGGGAATTATTATGAAAAAAACTAAAAAATCTTTTTGTTTCAACTTTTAAATAGTCTTTCTCCCTTACAGCTATAGTATAAAAAGTACACCTGCTTGTTTTTTGTGCATATAGATAGTTCTTATTTGTAAGTTTAGACAATATTGTTAGTGTTGTATTTTTATTCCAACCATAAGTTTGTTTCATAGCTTCTACAACTTCTCCTGAAGCTACTTTTTTTTCTAATCCCCAGATAAACTTCATTGCTTTTAATTCTGATTCAGGTAATTTTTTAAATCCCATAATATGCACCCCCTTTTTGTAAATTTCTGCATATTAAAATATATATAAATATTATAACAAATTTAATTTAAAATTAATTGATATATATAAATTATTTTTTTCCAATTTTTTCCATATTTTTTATAAATGCTTTTAGTTGTTCTTCTGTCATCTTATCTCTTTTATGTATAGTTGTGAATATTCGTGCAAAAAAATTATCATATTTACTTATATCTCTTTCTTCTTTTCTAGCGTTTAAATACTCTTTTTTAGTTACTAATACTTCATAGTTAAACTGAAAACCTATCCTCTTCTTTTTTAATGTTTTCATCTTTACCAATCTTTTTAATAAAATCTCTGTAGTGCTTTTCCTCCACTTATATCTCTTTTTCATTGCTTCTATTATTTCTTTTTTTGATAAAATAGACTTTTTATTCCATAAATACTCCATTAGCATTAATTCGCCCCTACGTAGTTTGTCTATTACATCTCTCTGTTCCATTTTATGTCACTTCCCTAAATTAAGTTTAATTTAAGTTAATAATAGAACCTTCTAATTTCAAATGATACAGGTAAGTTTTACCATATGTTCTACATATTTAGTCTATTTTTATATATAAAAAATATTATTCATACCTATAAATTTATTCAATTTTCAAACAATCTTGTTGAATAATAACTAATTCTATTGTATTATTT